>CAZAGP010000147.1:0-10703 GCA_964484575.1 uncultured Candidatus Bathyarchaeia archaeon
GATGACACCCACCCGGATGTTGACCCTGAGGGCGACCCGCCTTACAAGTCTATTTATGCAGAGATGATGAAAAATAAACCCAAGAATAAACTCGAGGTCGAGCCACCTGGTTCGCCGAGTAGATGGGCAACCTTAGCAGCGATGCGAATACTTCGGAGTGTCGGATGATCAGATCCGATCTGAGATTACGATCGTAGTTCTGGTTGGTATCACTACCCTGCTGGATGAAGCCGACCGCGATCACTCTACGAACTGATGGAGCTATTCGAGTTGTACACACGTCTTCTTAGTGCTGTTCAAAAGGTCCCTCGTCTGAATTAGTCCCACTTGATGCATCAAGTGAGGTCCTTCCGCCCATCATCAACAAATGGTTACGCGTACGTCTCTTGGGCATGTCGCTTGACTTTAGGTATCTCGTTCAGCTGACTAAAGCAAACTCAAGCGCACCCGCGACTTCCCGTGTGAAGTCGACGTTCGAACCGACCTTAACCGCTTCTTGAGTTGCTTTGACTCTGCCGATTACTCTTGGTCCAACGTCCAGGTCAATTATGGCGACGACGTATGGAGCCTGATCTTCAAATCCGATGGGTGGGTAGCGGATCACTGTGAACGTAACGATTCGCCCTCGGCCTTGGAAGGTTACTTCGGTCAGCTCCGTTAGACATCGAGGGCAGATTTGCGCCTTAAAGAAGTCGGACCATTGGCATCTGGGGCAGATTACTCCTGAGATTGGCGTCTTTCACGGCCTCCTTAGGATGTGGACGGCTACGGTACTGCCGATTCCGCCCACGCTTTGAGATAGGCCAACACTTGCGTTTGGTACTTGGCATTTTTCCGCCCGATTTGAGAGCTGTAACGTTAATTCGGCGATTTGGTATACCCCGCTTGCACCCACGGGGTGACCTCGCGCCTTCAATCCGCCGAACGTGTTTATTGGGAGTTTGCCATCCCGTGAGCATTGACCTTCTCGAAGGAGCTCCGATCCTGACCCTTTGTCTGCGAATCCAAGATCTTCAATGGCCATGATGCCCAGCACTGAGAACGCGTCATGGATCTCAACAACGTCAATATCCTTGGGAGTTAAATGGGCTCTTGCGAAAGCTTCGCCGGCCGCCCTTCTTGATCCCTCAAACACTGTTAATTCCTTTCGCTGGTAGAGGCTTAGTGTATCCGTTGCAACCGTGGAAGCGCATACTTCGACGGGTGAATCAGTAAGTTTCTTCGCTTCGTCCATGGGCGCCAACACGAGGGCCGCGGCTCCGTCACCCATCGCAGAGCAGTCAAACAGTCTGAGTGGGTCGGCGACTAAGGATGATTGCAGCACGTCATCGACGGAAATCTTCTTGTGGAATTGTGCTTTCGGGTTATCGAGAGCGTTCCCGTGACATAGGACTGGGAACTGGGCGATTTCTTCGTGATGAACGTTATACTTCAGCATGTATTCTCTCGCAATCATCGCGTTAAGGCCTACGAAGGTTACTCCCGTCGTCGCCACTTTCAATTTGTCCTCAGCCATCATTAGTCCTGCAGTGACCTTTGGCGTGCTGTTATCGGACATTTTCTCCACTCCTCCCACTAGAACGATTTTGTCAAGGCCTGAGAGCGCGGCCTTGACGCCCGCATTCATTGCAACACCTCCTGAAGCGCATGCAGCTTCAACCTTGTAGGTGGGCATACCCTCTCTTCCCAAGGCCGATGCCATCAGTGATCCTAGATGTTCCTGATTTTGCAGAAACCCGGACATCATGTTGCCAACATACATGGCGTCTAACTTACTTACCCCGGAATCTTCAACCGCATCCTTAGCTGCCTGAACGAAGAGTTCTGTCAAGGATTTTCCCGATGACGATTTTACCTGTGCCATGCCGACGCCAATCACCGCGAGGTTACTCATCTTCATTCAACCCCATCGTTCGTTCAACGACCATTAAAGAATGATATTTGACGGGACATTCTCGACCTCACGTTAGGTATGTTTAATTATTCGCTGAACTGCTCGTAAATTGGAGTAGGCGGCCATAGCTGAGAGCTAGGACCCGTTCCCATTCCGAACACGGAAGTGAATCTCTCAGGCGATCTGGGTCGTAGTATGTTGCGAAAGCCCATGCGAGCCCCGGACAGCTGCCGACTCCATCTTCCACGACGCATCGTTCACCAGAACGTTTTCTCTTGAATGAAGGTTTATTACATGCAAAGCTGCGGTAATGTCTCGTAATTTAGTTACAGGAAAATCATAGTATTGCCGTTTGACTTCGCGAGTGTGGTCCTGCAGGCGGGCCTGCTAGGCTCCCAGGGAGGAATAAACAGCATTGTGAATATCCTCTTCGTTGTTTCATTCCTTGCCTTCATGGTGTTTGGTCAACAAATTCAGAGTAGAATTGCGCTTATGCAGATTGATGGCGCGGTCAGGAGACTTGAGAATATGCGGAATGACGCGAAATCCCTCACTATCAAGACGCTTCGCGAAGTAGGCAAATCTAAGGACGACCCAACGCCGAGCCTTAACTCGCTACTTGAACAATTCCTCATAACCCCAGTAGATATGGATCCTGCGGGTATCGTCAAGAAGTTCGATCATCTCCTAGACGTGAGAGAGAATAAGTTCAAAGCGGATGTAGCGCGAATCGCTCCAGAGGCTACTCCACCCCAAGTGAACAATTTAGAGAACTTGGTTGAAGCCGCATGGGCGTTGAATTTCATGTATAAAATAGTTCGACATTTGTACCTGCTTGGGAAGAAGACCTTCAGCATCTTCGTAATCTTCCAGCTCCAAGCATTCCTCCCGCTTATAATGCAAGAAGCAGAGGCCTATCAAGGAGCGGCGAAAGCCTTCTCCGAAGGTCATCCCATCGGAGACGGCGCAGGACCATTAATAGCTTCCAAGCTCATGCGCAAGAGCCAAGTGAGGAAGATTGAGAAAGACATGGTCGCCGGAGAGACAGTTATAGAGGGTCGAAGAGTTATCGCCATGAAAGCTGAGGGGCCTGGAGGAAATGTGGGTAAGCCAGGCGACGCGATCCGCCAAGTATTGGAAGAGAACAATGGGAAAGCCTCAATGATAATTATGGTGGACGCTGCTCTGAAGCTTGAAGGAGAGAAGACGGGTGAAGTCACGGAGGGCATTGGGGCAGCGATCGGCGGAATAGGGACAGAACGATTCAAGATAGAGGAAGAAGCTACAAAGTTCGGAATCCCCGTCTACGCAATAGTAATCAAGCAAAGCATTCTGGAAGCTGTAACCACCATGAAGAAGGAGATTGCGGAGGCGTCTGAACCTGCAATCGAACGGATAAAACGTCTCATCCTTGACCGCACGAAAGAGGGAGAACTCGTCATAGTGGCAGGAATCGGCAACACTGCAGGAATAGCATAACGTGAGATAAGAATGAGCAATCGGCCTTCCACAATCTACGCCTATTTACTCATAGGGTTCGGGTTGGTAATCCTGGCTATCTCCATGTGGGCAATGATTCAGGCGCTAGGATATTATCAGCAGGGACAGGTACCACAATTTCTAGTCTACGGAATCATGGCATCAGTTGGCACCGTCCTGTCAGTCTCATCAATTACACAAATGCGCCGAAGAATGGTTCAACTCCAGACCTTAGCAACTAAAGTGCTGACGACAGTTGTGTGCGCGAATTGCGGTTTCAAAGTAATGCGGACCTTCGTTACTGGCGATTACGTACCCAAAGAAGTGGGGCAATGCCAACAATGCAAGGGAAGCATGAAGGTTGACTCAATATACGCTGAGCAGCCGGCCAAGAAGAGTTAAGCGGTCAGTACCCTGCATCCATCTTCAGTGACTAGGACAGTATGCTCGGCTTGTGAGACGACAGCCCCGCTTTCCTCCAGCAGGACAGGGTAACCCACAATGGATCTACTCCTGACTAGTTCGAGAAATGCAGCTTCAGCATCACTACGCCAATCGTATACCCATCTCGAGGCAAAAGGCAGAGACTTGAACTCCGACTGCACGTATTCTACGAGTTCCCTTGCTTGAGAACTCTTGACTCCCTTGGCGCGCACCAATCGGAAAATGTACGCGGCATTACCTTCGTGGACGGCCCCTTCAGCATTCTTTAGTGTTGCAAAGGGCTCGATTGCGTAGACGTCTCCAACTTCGAACTTGCCTCCGTCCATCCCAGCAACATTTGGCACAGATTTCCCAGCGTGCAAATTATACCGGTCAATCTTGTGGCCGGTAAGGTTCCTAATCGGCCTGTAACCGTACCGGTTGATAGCGTGTTCTATTATGCTTCCAATATCCGAGAATTTACGCCCAGGCGCGATTGCTGATAATGCCTCCTGGAGTGCAGTCTCCGCCGCCACAATCATTGAATCATACTTCGGATTCAGCGAACGGCTGATTGCTGTATCAGTCAAGCATCCATCCAGCTCAACGCCAAAATCAATCTTCACAATTGACCCGTCAGGTATAACGGACCCGTCGCCCTTTGGACTAGTGTAATGGGCGGCTACGTCGTTTATTCCAACATTGCATGGGAACGCGGACCGCCCCCCCAAGGCTACGATTCTTCGCTCAACATCTGTACAGATGTCAAGTACACCTTTCCCGCGAATTTCCATACTCCTAACGTACTCACGAACCTCAGCGAGAATACGCCCAGACTTTACGAATTTTTCGAGATCTTCAACCATGCGCGGCCAAACCTTCTTTAGAGAAAAGGCACTGCCTATCTGGCTATTTAGTATTCAGAAGTCGATTTCAGCGATGTCCACAAATAACGAGGAAATGGTCGTAACTCCATGGGAAGTATCAGGCAAGATCGATTATGAGCGACTGATCAAAGAGTTTGGCACTCAACCCCTCACGTCCGAACTGCTCGAGAGACTGGGCAGAGACGCGGGTGAGCTGCATCCACAGCTAGAGAGACGAATCTTCTTTTCTCACCGGGACGTTGACTGGCTCCTACAAAAGTATGAGAACGGAGAAAAGTTCGTCCTCTATACTGGCAGAGGACCCTCGGGCCCGGTTCACATAGGTCATCTCGCCCCCTGGATCTTCACGAAGTACCTTCAAGACAAATTCGACGCGAAACTTTACTTCCAGATTACTGATGACGAAAGATTCCTGTACCATGATAGCTTCAGCATGGATGAACCCGCGAAATGGGCGTACGAGAACGCCTTAGATCTCATAGCATTAGGATTCGACCCGAAGAGGACAAGGATCATACTCGACACGAAGAACATTGACAAGCTTTACTCCATAGCGCTGAACGTAGCCAAGCACGTCACGTTCTCCACGGCTAAGGCGGTCTTTGGCTTTCAGGACAGCACGAACATCGGCTTATTGTTCTACCCTGCAATCCAAGCGGCTCCTGCATTTCTAGAATCAGCCATCGTCGGGCGAAATGTTCCATGCCTCATCCCCGCAGCCATAGATCAGGACCCGTATTGGCGAGTCGCACGAGACGTAGCACCGAAGCTAGGCTACTATAAACCAGCCCAAATCCACTGCCGATTCGTCCCTGGACTGGGACGAGGTGGAAAGATGTCAGCCTCACTCCCTGAGACAGCAATCTTCACAATCGATCAGCCCAGTGTGGCAAAGAAGAAAGTCATGAGCGCCTTCACAGGCGGCAGGTCGACCATAGAAGAACAGAAGCGATTAGGAGCTAACCCCGACATCTGCTCAGTCTATGCTTACGAGTATTTTCTCTTCATGAACCAGGAAGAGATAGAAAAGCTCCGTTACAATTGCCTCTCTGGCGGGATAATGTGCGGAGAGTGCAAAGAAGCGCTTGCAGAGGGAGTGGAGAGGTTCCTGATTCAACATCAGGAACGCAGAGAAAAAGCAAAAGACAACTTTCAAGAGTTCCTATTCAACCCGAAAGATTACTAGACCGCGACCGGCAGCATCATGATCGTGACCGTGCGCATATCACGAATCTAATATACGGCAAACCAAATACCACCCAGAGCAGAGGTCGACGACATGAGTGTAGGTGACGGCGTTTTCAACGCTAACGAACAGTCTGACCTCTAAACCCAGACCTCTGAAATCAAACCTCATGAGGCGTTCTGAATGGTAGATTTACGAGAGAATGAAGCCTCGGTTATGAAAGCCTTGCAGAGCGCTGGCGGCAATTCCTCCTTCGACGAACTAATTGCGAATTCACGACAAGACAATGCGTCAGCGACACGCGCCCTTGCAGTCCTTCAGGAGAGACAGATGGTGAAGGTGTCCGAGTCAGATCAAGTGACCGTACGGTTAACAAGTGAAGGGATAGAGTATGCGAGGCGAGGTCTACCAGAGCGAAGACTCATCCAAGCCACAATGGAACTAGGCGGAGAGGCATTACTGGAACAGGCGTTGAAGCATGCAGGCATCCACCAATCTCTTGCCCCAATCGCACTAGGCTGGGTTAAGAATGCACACTGGTGCGATGTTTCAACCAACCTGGACAAAGTCGTTCTCAAAGCAAGCTCGATACCGGACAAGACTAATCTTGAGAAAGCTCTGGAATTTATTGCCTCACGTGAATGCGTCGTTGAGGAATTACCCGCCGACCTAAGAAGCACCATTGAGATATTGAAAAGACGTCATTTGCTGGTCAGCAAGAAACATATCAAACGGTACGTTGAGTTGACATCGCAAGGTTGGCAAGCCCTACAAGACGGAATTACCGTTCCGACAGAAGTAAGCGAACTCACACCTGAACTGATCACTACACACCGATGGCAAACCGTAGCGTTCAGAAAATACAACCTTGAAGCACCCGTCACACCAAGTTGGCCAGGCAAGAAGCAGCCATACAGCCAGTTCCTTGATGACTTGAAGAGGAAACTTGTTGCTCTAGGATTCGAAGAAATGATCGGCCCCACAGTGGAGCTAATGTTCTTCAACTGTGACGCGCTATTTATGCCACAGGACCATCCTGCCCGGGAAATCCACGACCTCTACCTCGTGAAGACCGACCTACTTGGCCAGCTAGGTGAATACGAACAATTCATGGAACCAGTGGCCAAGACGCATGAGAATGGATGGAAGACAGGGTCAACGGGGTGGGGTTACAAGTACTCGCGCACTGAAGCTTTGAGGATGATTCTCCGGAGTCAAGGAACGGCAATCAGCGCTCGCACGTTAGTTAGTAAGAACCTGAAGATCCCTGGAAAATACTTCTCAATAGTACGATGCTTCAGACCAGACCCAGTAGACCGCACCCACCTTACCGAGTTCAATCAGGTGGAAGGCATCGTCGTAGGACCCAATCTCTCCCTGCGCGAGCTACTTGGAGTACTCGAACGATTCGCCATTGACATCGCCGGCGCAGACACGGTCAGGTTCAAACCTGACTACTTCCCATTCACTGAACCAAGCGTCGAGCTTCAAGCATACAAGAAAGGCTATGGGTGGCTTGAGTTCGGAGGTTCAGGAATCTTCAGGCCCGAATTAACCCTGCCTCTTGGAATCAAAGTTCCAGTGCTAGCATGGGGAATCGGAGTCGACCGCCTCTTCATGATGCGCGCGGGACTAGATGACATTCGTATGCTCTTTGCTCAGGATCTCGAATGGATTAGAAGACAGAAGGTGCCATGAATGGTCTCGATCACATCCAACCTCGCCGACCTCGAGCAATTAGTAGGAAGACAGCTCCCGCGAAGCAGGGATCAATTAAATGAACTACTCTACACTGTCAAATGCGAAATCTCACACCTGGCAGTCGGAGATCAAACATTACCTTCACTAAGAGACAACGAGGAATTACAGATCGAGAACGTAGACACGAATCGCCCAGACACGTGGAGCACGGAGGGAATAGCCCGTGCGCTCAGAGGAACCCTAGCATTAGAGACTGGGCTAAGGAAATATGAACTCTCGAAGAAGATCGCCACCGACATTCTCGTGGACAAGGAGCTTAAAGACGTAAGGCCATACATAGCGTGCGTAGTGGCAACTGGAGTAAAGATGAACGATGAGATAATTCGCGGCGTAATACAACTCCAAGAAAAACTCGATCAAAGCTACGGTCGAAAACGCAAACGCTCCTCAATCGGATTCTACGACTTCGACCTCATCTCGCCACCATTAAGATATGGACTAGCTGACCCGGACAGTATCAGATTCATACCCCTACAAGGAACCGAACCAATGACACTCCGTGAAATACTGCAAAAGCATCCAAAAGGAATCGAGTACGGTCAAATCCTAGCAGCCCAAGAAAAACTGCCAATTCTAATCGACTCAAAACACCAAGTCCTCTCGTTCCCGCCCATCATAAACTCAAACGACCTGGGAAGAATGGTACCTGATACGAAGAATGTTCTCGTAGAAGTCACTGGAACAAGCGAAAAGACCGTACTAAACTGTCTAACAATCCTCGCGACTACGCTCGCAGATCGAGGAGGAAGACTCCAACCCGCTAAAATCCACTACAAGTACACGCAATCAAAGCAGGTCATAACACCTGACTTGAGAAGCAGAACAATCCACCTACTGATACGGCAGGTCAAAGAGATGATGGGCATCAATTTGAGCCCAGCACAATTGAGCAGGCTCCTCCGACGAGCCCGCTTTGACGTGGTCCATGCGAACTCTATGACCCTCAAGGTAATGATTCCATGCTATCGACTTGACATACTACACCCCTACGACGTTATGGAAGACATCGCAATCGCCTATGGACTCAACCGAATCAAACCAAGATGGCCCCCCGACCTAACCATCGGCGGCATCTCCCCACTAGAAGCCTACTCCGACAGGGTAAGAGATCTCATGATTGGATTCGGATTCCAAGAAGTACTCACGTTCATGATGAGCAACCAGGAGAAACTCTTCTCCAAAATGAATAAGCCAGAGACCAAGCTGGTTGAAATCAGTAATCCTAAAGTCACAACTTTGAGGTGCCTCCGACCTGAACTATTACCAAGCCTCCTCGAATTCCTCTCAAACAACACGCCCGTTCAGTATCCACAATACCTCTTCGAGGTAGGGGACTGCACGATTTGGGGAGGCCAACAGCCCATAGACATCCGCAAGCTATGCTGCGTATCGGCACATGCGCAGGCAAACTTCACCGAGATGAAATCTGTCCTAGAACCGTTAATGCTCAACCTCGGATTCAACTTCAGCCTCAAAACAGCACGCAACCCTTCCTACCTCGAAGGCAGAGTTGGAACAATCACAATTCTTGAGAACGAGGTAGGAGCGATCGGGGAGATCCATCCGCAGGTCATCGAAAACTGGAAACTGGAGCACCCAGTCACCGCAATGGAATTGGATGTGACTAAACTATTCACGATACGTAGGAAGGAGAATGCTGGAGAGGCACCAAAGCTGCCCACCTCCGAGAGAGCCAACTGAGTGGGGCGAAGCCCTTCCATGAAGTTTGCGTGTTAGTGTTGTGGGCAACAGGAGACGGACAACAATCCGTCTCCGCGGCGAATCCACCCCAGCGAAAGTAGAATAGCATGCACTTCGGTAACATAGGCCGGTAAAATAGCACTGAGGAACACGCAAGTGGACTTGGAAGAGAGGCTACGTCTAGTAGAACGAGGCACGGAAGAAGTGATAACCCATGATGAACTGAGAGCAATACTAGAAAGTAACAGGCGCCCGAAAGCCTACTGGGGGTTCGAAGCCAGCGGATTAATGCACATTGGGATGGGATTAGTCTGCGGCGGAAAAATCCTGGACATGATTAACGCGGGATTCGATTTCAACATTTTCATCGCGGACTGGCACTCATGGATCAATAACAAGCTTGGCGGAAACATGGAGAACATAAGGACGTGCGGGGAATACTTCATACAATGCTTCACCGCACTCGGAATCGACCCTTCTAGGGCGACGTACTCCTGGGCCTCCGACCTAGCCTCGAAACGTGAGTATTGGGAAAGAGTAGTCCGCATTGCCAAATCCGTGAGCGTAAGCCGAATATGGCGAGCATTACCGATCATGGGCAGAGAGATAGACGCTAAAGAGATGGAAGGAGCGGCAGCATTCTACCCGAGCATGCAAGCAGCAGACATCTTTGAGCTTGAACTCGACGTTGCGTGCGCAGGAATGGATCAACGGAAAGCACACGCACTCGCCAGAGACGTTGCGGATAAGCTGGGATGGCGTAAGCCAACATGCGTTCACACACACCTCGTAATGGGGTTGGCCGGTGTGAAGAAGATGGATTTCGGCAAATATGACGAAAACGCCCAGCTTAACACCCAGATCTCATCCAAGATGTCAAAGAGTATGCCAGAGAGCAGCATCCTGATTCATGATCAACCTGACGTCATTAAGAACAAGATTCGGAAAGCCTACTGCCCGCCCAAGGACTTGGAGAACAACAGCATAATCGAGCTTGCTCATTACGTTTCATTTCCCTGGACCGGCTCACTCCATATAGACCGTCCAGACAAGTACGGTGGTTCAGTAACCTACACAAGCTTCCGCGAGTTGGAGGAAGATTACAGGGCCGGCAAAATTCACCCCGCCGACCTAAAGGCAGCAGTTGCATCAAGTTTAGCGAAAATCCTAGAACCCGTGCGCGCAGAATTCGAGAAGAACCCTGAGCTACTAAGAAAAGTGGAACAGATGCAAATCACAAGGTAGCGCACCTACAATGCGGGCTCCAGCTTCAATCAGACTGGAACGATTCCAACAACTAATGGACCAAGTCACCTTCGAGTCTTCCAACGGTTCAACAATAGTCGTAGAAGGCCAGAAAGATCGTGACTCT
>CAZAGP010000148.1:0-14773 GCA_964484575.1 uncultured Candidatus Bathyarchaeia archaeon
CACTTAACGGTTCACACTTCAATGCTCCATCGAACTGTGGAATTTGATTGTGCTACCTGCGGCTGTGATAGCGACCCATGGGCTGCGCTGGAAACTTTCAAGAAGGCATTAAAGCCCACGCATGTAACTATGCAATATGAGCATGGCGGACTGAAAGCGGTGACAGCGGCTTCGGTTTAAGAAGCTCGGTACTCTTCGGGCCATTCTTATTTCCTTTAATCGTTTAATTTACGCATGAATCACTAAAACAGGACATTCCTGACCAGCTAATTTGGCCTCGTGGAGTTAAGCTGCAATGTTTAATTCTTCCAATTGTCGCAAGTCCGTAAGATGCATCGGTCGTTGCTAGAATCTAACAAGATAAGGGCAGAGATTGCTCGTCTCTATGACAGGGACCCACAAGGATGGCGAGTGCTAACTGGGAGGGACGGACACGGATTCTACGACCTTCTAATATCTCATGGTAATGAAGCGTGGCAGTTGAAAGAATATCAGGTTAACCCATACAAGTTCGTTGGACTTGGATCAAAACTTCCTGATTTCCGTCAACCAGGCGTCACTCAGGAAATGCACTTCGGCCTGAGACCGATTGCTGCTGATCAGATGAAAGAATTAGCTAACATCATAGATGACCCAATTAGCATGTCAGATCTTGCGACCCGTCTACTCAAACAGAATCCTGTAACTTCAAATGAAGCAATGAATGTGCCTGCGATCCTGCATGGCCCCATATTACAATCGGTACGGCCAATCGAAACACTCTCTAACGCGCACACCGAGCTAGATGAAAAGCTTCGCAAACAGTTACGACACATCGTCAATCGAGATTTCCGGCACACTATGACTCCGTACATTTAACTAAGAACGACTGAATCGTGCAGATTGTTTTAGATTCCATGATACTAATTAAGAGCAGGATGGATGCATCGATGCTCCAAGATGCACCATGGACCCTGTTGACGTCAGAGGATTATCAAAAAGCTTCACGACAAAAGAGGGCCCACTCTTTCGGAGGAAAAAGAAATCCATAGCCGCTGTTGACGAGATTAGCTTTACTGTGCCCAGAGGAGAAATCATTGGACTCTTGGGGCCGAATGGTGCAGGTAAGACGACAACGATTAAAATGCTTTGCACTCTTATTACGCCAACATCAGGCGACGCCATTGTCAACGGATATAGCATAGTGCATGAACCTCAGAAAGTTCGCGAAAGCCTCGGCGTAATGTTGACCGGCGAGAGAACGCTGTACTGGAAACTCACAGGCCGAGAAAACTTAGAGTATTTCGCCGCACTTTACCATCTGGAACACTTTGAGGCGAAGAAGCGTATCGATAGGCTGCTTCAAACTCTCGGACTAAGCGATCGAGAGGACACTGTCGTTGAGAATTATTCCACCGGAATGAGAATAAGACTTTCATTTGCAAAGGCTCTTCTGAACGAGGCGCCAGTTCTTCTCTTTGACGAACCAACCGCAAGCTTAGACCCTCAATCTTCACGTCTAATTCGCGACCTAATTCTGAACTTGAAGAAGGAAGGTTATGCGATAATTCTGACTACACATAACATGGATGAAGCTGACGCGCTGAGTGACCGCGTCGCGATCATTGATCACGGAAGAATCGTACGGTCTGGGTCACCCTCAGATTTGAAAGAGAAAGTGAAGAGTAATGATGTCATTGAGATTGAAGGATACGATCTATCCGACGAAATGGTCAACGCCCTTCAATCATTCAGCGAAATCTTGAAGGTGGCAATTTCCGTTGCAGATTCGAACAATAACATTGGATTGCTCAGAATTCATGCAGAGAAGGGAAGAGAAGTTCTACCCAAACTTCTAGACTTCCTAGTACGAAAACAGGTATCCATAACTAAAGTTAGCTTCATTGAGCCAACCTTGGAAGACGTTTTCATAGCAGAAACCGGGAGGAGTCTGAGGAGCTAGTGAGAACGATCTCTGGAATCAAGGACACCTTGAGTGTCCTTGCTGCAATCTTCTCGAAGGGAATGAAGCATTACATACGCTACCCAGGATCCCTGCTAATTTACCTCACGTTACCTTTCCTTTTCACGCTACTAATCTTCGGGATGGGACGGTTTATAGGCGGTGGGAATGCGGCTTTAAACTTCGCAACGAGAACTGGAACCAGTAACGTCTTAGTGTATGAAATGCTCGGGGGCGCAGTTTGGATGACGGGGTGGATCGTCGTCGAGGACGTTGGAGTCGCATTACGAGATGAACAGATGAAAGGAACTTTGGAACAGAATTTCCTAGCGCCAGTGAACCGGTTTATTTTGCTTGTTGGAATAAGCCTCACAGATATTGCGATTACAACGGCAATCTTCCTGATAGTTGTTGGGGTTACCCTTGCATTCACAATGCCAGGAGCCTACCTGGCGTTCTTCCAGGCATTTTTGATATTGTTGATCGGCCTGATTCCACTATTCGGCATAGGTTTCCTGTTTTCTGGATTCGTTATCAAGTTCAAGGAGCCATATATCTTCACTCAGATGGTCAATCTAATTTTCGGGACATTGACAGGAACGTATTATCCTGTGACGATCTTACCTTACTGGGTGCAGTTTCTTTCTAACGTACTCCCTCAGACTTATGTCATCAGCAACATGCGACAAATCGTCCTTGCAAACCAGACCCTGGTGAATCTTTATGGAAGCATCTTCGTACTCTTAGCCTTGGCGCTGATATATCCCGCGATCGGGTACGTTGTGTTCAAGAAATTAGAGAAGGACGCGAGTGTTACTGGTGAACTGGCTAAGTACTGATAATTTTAGCAAGATTAGCAGGGAGTTCAGAGCCGCATTCATGAAGGATTTTCATTCTTACGTTCGGTATCCCGCGTGGCTCGTAGGAGACTTGGTAAGCACTCCATTATGGTTTTTCTTCTTTGCCGTAGGTGTGACGCTCTTTGCTCCAACGACACAGACTTCAATATACCACGGTTACAGTTTCTTTTTCTTCGGTTTCATCTTCATAATTTTGTTTAGCACCACAATCTGGGGCACAGGTCAGAGCGTAAGAAACGAGCAGACTGCAGGTACACTGGAACAATTCTTCCTTACACCAGCGAACCGGATGACACTGATTCTGGGGAGATGGGCGAGAATCTTCATTACAGATTTACTAGTTATCGGGTACACGACAGTACTCCTCTACCTTTTCGGTGGTGGCCCGCTCTACCTTTACGAGCCAGGACTCTTCACATTCACCTTAGTATTGTTCGAGGTAGGTTCAATTGGGTTCGGCCTCTTTTTTGCAGGTCTAACAATGAAATTGAAGTCCTACAACACTCTATCTAATCTAGTGTTTTTCGGCTACATGATCCTAACAGGTGCCCTTTTCCCAGTTTCCGTGATTCCGATGCCGTATCGATACATATCCCTTGCAATTCCGTTTACATATTTCATCGATCTAATGCGGCACGCGGCGCTTCTTACGCCAACCATCCTTCCGGAAGGGCTTGAGTACGCGTCAGCCGTTCTATTAGCCTTCGTTATGCTCCTTTTAGGATTCGTCATGTTCAACTGGATCGAGCAGGACGCACGGGCTCAAGGTTCGATAGCGACGAGTTAGGCCGAAGCGAAATGGAATATCGGGAATTAGGGAACACAGGTATCAAAGTTTCAGTCATAGGCTTAGGCACCTGGCAGTGGGGAAGTCGTGAATGGGGTTGGAACAAGCATTACGGAGAGAAGGATGTTCAAGCAGGCTTCCAAAAAGGACTAGAACTTGGAATAAACTTCGTTGACACGGCTGAAGTATATGGCCGCGGTAGATCAGAAGAAATTCTCGGCAGAACACTTCGCGGTTTTCGCGACCAAGTCGTAATCGCTACTAAGGTGTGGCCTTGGAATCTGAGTTATACTCGACTTCTCCGATCGGCAGATAGGAGCCTAGGCAGGCTCGGAGTAGATGTAATTGACCTTTATCAAATCCACTGGCCTAACCATCTTGTGCCCATAAGAAGTACTATGAGAGCGATGAAGAAACTCATGGAAATAGGGAAAGTGAGATCTATTGGGGTAAGTAACTTCAACCTGAAAGTGATGAAAGCCGCACAAGAAGCTCTTGAACCAATCAAGCTTGCTTCAAATCAAATGAAATACAACTTGCTCGATCGAGGAATAGAACGCGAGCTGCTTCCCGCTGCATTAGACTCGAAGATAACGATAATAGCGTATAGTCCACTGGCCAAGGGAGTTCTGACGGGCAAGTACACTACAGGATCAAAGCCAGGCAGCTTTGTCCAACGCGCGAGCCCTAGATTCTCTCAGAGAAATCTTGCCAAATTTGCAGAAATGCGTAAACTCCTCAAAGAAATCGGGAACGTCCATGGGAAGACCCCCGCTCAAGTCGCGCTAAACTGGTTGATACGTAAGGAGAACGTAATCGCAATACCAGGTGCAAAGCGACCAGTAGACGTAGAGGATAACGCCGGGGCAACTGGCTGGCGGTTAACTCAAACTGAAATCGCTTCCATGGAAGCAAACGCTGATCAGATCGACTTCGATAGAGCAAGCGGTCTCAGAAATCTAGTTCGCGGATTGATTCCGATATAGTTGGCAATTCATTATTGCAATTAGATCTTAGAACATTTAAGCAGTAGAATACTATAATCGTTCCAGACGAAGGCGCGTGTGAATGGAAACACTTCGGCTTGGGTATTGGGCGGCGCAGGAACAGTATGACCCTCAGAGACTCCTGCAGTACGCCGTCCACGCTGAAGTAGTAGGGTTCGATATGATCGTGACAAGCGACCATTTCCATCCGTGGGGCGACACGAGCGGTCAATCAGGTTTTCCTTGGATTTGGCTAGCGTCTGCTGCTGAGAAGACTCGAAAGGTTGAACTTGGAACCGCAGTCACAACGCCGCTCTTTCGCTATCATCCGGCCATAGTGGCGCAGGCATTCGCCACACTCGACAATCTATACCCCGGAAGAATCTTCGTTACACTGGGAACTGGACATGCAATGAATGAGATCCCACTTGGATTCAAATGGCCGGGATTTGAGGAGAAGATCGTCCGTCTCGAAGAGTCGTTGGAAATTATTCAGAAACTTTGGCAAGGAGATTTTCTAACATACAATGGCAGATACTATCACCTGGATAAGGCAAAACTCTACACGAAACCCAGGACAAAGGTTCCAATATACTTAGCCACCTCGAACGAACGCGTCGCAAGAATAGCGGGGCAATTCTGTGATGGCATCTTAACGAATCCCAGAGGACTCGAGCGATTTAAGAAGATAGTACGCGCGATGGAGAAATCCGCAATCAAGGTGGGCAGAGATCCTAACAAAATGAGCAAGAGCATGGAATTCAAAGTGGCTTACGATATCGATTATAATCGCGCGCTGAAATCTGCAATGTTTTGGGCAACGACGGCTATCCCACGCGAAAAACGCGAACACGTTTGGGACCCGCGCGAATTAGAATCGCTCGTAGGACCTGAAGAACAGGCAAAGATCAAAGATTCATGGCTCATTACAACAGACTCTGACGACATCATCAAGAGATTGGGCGAGTTCCTGAAAATGGGATTCGACCGCGTCTACATCCACAGCGCAAGCCCCATCGAAGAGAGGTTTCTGAACCTGCTTGGAAGAGAAATTCTCCCCTGGATGCGCGAATATTACGAAAGCCTCTTCCGTCCAGTACGAACGCTCGCTGTCGAATGATTCGAGGAAGCGAATCCTATCTCCAAGAGATTAATCTTCGTTGTTTACGATGTGACGGAATGATGCCATCGTAGGATGTATTCTGGAAGTCGAAGACCACGCTCTGCAACCTTCTCAACTAGATATATCGGAAGTGGACTAAGGCCGAAAGCAGTCTTCACGTAAAAGCTATTGGGTCTCCCCTGAACTCCATCTCCCTTTATTGTGAAGCTGAGGTCGGAACTGGCGGCTATAGTACTATCCGGATTGCCAACTATCGAAGTCACTAATGCTCCCATTCGTTTGAAGTTTTTACACCAGCCGGCAACAATCTCCGTCTCGCCGCTGTGAGAGATCACTACCAAAACGTCCCCGGCCCTAGGGGCAGGAGTATTTGACTCCCCTGCAACATAGATCTGATCGCCCATCGCACGCTTCACGTGTCCCACACGGACGGCAGTCATGCGCGCGACTTCTCTTCCGCTCCCCAATCCGACGAAAAAGCATGAATGTCTCTGTTCAAGCGCGTCAACGAGACCCTGGAAAAAGTCGGAAGCAACGATCTGGTCAACAAGAGACCCAATCTCAGTGAACAGGGTCTTGGATCTGGCCACAACTCGATCCGCAGGAGCTTCCTCGTAGAGTGCCTCCGCAATCGATTGAAAGAGAACACCTGTGCCAAGGATGAACAGATCTTCTAAAATTCCAGTGCTTCTGAACTCTTTCGATTCCATAGGTGCTTCGTCTGGTTCGCGGCCTTTGAGGACTAGGACGTTTCCATAACGCGTCCCGAGCTTTCCGATCGGAGAATCAGGTGCGGAGGTGATTACATCTATCCGAAAATCTCGCGGATTTCCATGCTCAGCCACGTACATTGCAAGCTGCTGAGCGTCAAGGAGCGGCATCAGAGATTTGCCACTTCCAGAGTTTATTAGCAGGCAGACTTGGCCGAACCGCTGCTTCAGGATTGGTGCAGCCTCGATTACGTTTCTGCCGGGGAAACCAATGTCGCCACGATCCAGAACGAGTTTGCCGCCGCGCATTTTCGCCATTTCGCTACATGCAATGCTGAGAGCGCCTTTCGACCTTCCTTCTCCCGAAGGGAGAACGACGCCTGCACCCATGATATCGTGATATAATGCTTCAACATCAGCCGGATTAGCCTGCGCCAGATTCTGGTATACTCTGTTAACGAACGTCATACTGCTAATTTCATTCGACATTTTTCTTCTCACAGTGCAGGCTGAGCTGTGCACCATTCTTGGTGGAGATTCATAGATAAGTGGTTTCGCCTTGTCACTCGATCTTTCACTGGGCTAAGCGTACTTGTGGAATTCGTCTTCTAAGTCTTCAAGCATTGTTGCATGGCGATGCTCATCCGCCGCGATCTTGTCGAAGCTCTTCCTTATCGAGGTCAGCATGAGTATGTGTTTTTTCGAGTCCTCAATAATCCTAGTCAGGTTGCTCTTGATCTTCTTGCTTTCAGTTTTCTTGAGTAGTTTCGTGTAGCTCTCAATTATATCCTCCTCGGTTGCGACCCATAGGAGCACATGTTCTTCGATCGCGTGATGGTAGCCCACCTCGACATCTTTCTCTGCCTTAATGGCCTGATCAACGGTTTCAATGTCCTGAATTATGCGTTCTCTTCCCTTCGCACTTTTCTTTTCACTCATATCAAATCACCGTGATTTGATCATTACTCGAATCCTCATGAAAGCTTTCCTAAGAGCAGCCACGGAACGAATCCGGTTAGGAGGCTGAACAATAGAAGGAGTAGGGGCGATAGAGTCAACCGCCAAGATACAGAGATCTTCTCATGTCCATGACCGTTCTGAGCAACAGAGGTGACAACTTTCGAGAAGTAGCCGACTGAGAAAACTATGTTCAGGACGACGATGACTGCGAGAGCGTAGAATGTTATGGATTGAGTGGCTAGTAGGGATTGGATTATGAGTAGTTCGCTCCAAAATGTTCCAAATGGCGGGACACCTACCATCCCCAAAGAGGATAGAGCGAACATGCCGCCCATCAGGCGATTTTCGTGGAACAGCCCTTTCACTTTACCGAGTTCCGAATCCTCGTACGTTTTTCCCTCGTTTCCTGTTAGCATGAAGAAGGATGACTTAACTAGGCCATGATTCCAGATGTGGAAGACGACTGCTACTACGCCTACGATTGAGAACGTGGCGAGAGCTGCAAGCATGTAACCTACATGGGCAATTGAGCTGTAGGATAACATTCTCTTGATGTTTCCTTGGCCTAACGCCCCTAGATTTCCAATCAGCATTGTAAGCACAGCTACGACCACAAGGGATAGTTGAATCGTCGGAATCAGATTCACGGGCAATTGAGTCGGAGTGACTAGAGCTGAAGCGATTGGCGTTACGAAAGCCGGGTTGATGATTTTGATTAAAACAAAAACTGCAGTTTCAGTCACTACGCCAGCTAGCACTGCACTGACTGGTGCGGGTGACACGGAATAGGCGTCTGGGAGCCAGGTGTGAAGCGGGAAGATTGCGGCTTCAACACCTAACCCAACTATTAGCATGAGGACGGCGAAAGCAGCAAGTTGAGGATCCTTTGCGAAGACTATGCCCAAATCTTTCAATTCTATGCTCCCTGTCAAGGAATAGATGAGCGCAATACCGAAGAGCGCGATGACACTTCCTGTACCTGCCAGAAATAGGTACTTTAGCGCAGCCTCGAGTGAGACAGCTACCTCCTTCTTGAAAGCCACCAAGCCATAGGCCGTGACGCTCATGCCCTCCCAAAAGAGGAATAATGTAAGCAGGTCGCCTGCTGTGATTACACCGATCAGCGAGAGGAGCAGAAAGAGAAGTAACGCGAAGAACGGTCCAGCATTCTCATTTGGAGTTAAAAATTTCCATGAGTAGAAGGTTACGGCCAGTCCGACGACGAGGACGGTGAAGACGACGAATATGCTGAACTTATCCACTAGGTAGAGGCTGGCCAGGTTCGATTCCGTTGGACGGATGGAAATAGTTTCAGTCAAACCCGTTGACCAGTTAGTCAAGAGCTCGATTAGCGAGAAGGCGAGAACGAGCGTTGACAATGCGCCTATCACAGTGGGCCTATTGTCATTATACCGGTCTTTTCCAAGGTCTAATAGTAGGCAGCCCAATGCGCCTCCGAAGATAACCATCATAATGTCAGTTAGCCACATTGTCACATCCCCCAAAACGCCACGACTAGTAGCAGGATGAGCAGCGTAACTAACATGAATAATCCGTTGACACTGAGTAATCCCGTTTGCATTTTTCCAGCCAGTTTACTGACTCCGGGCACTAGCCGCGTTGTTATGCCGCGGTATACTGTGCCGAACGCTCCTTGAAGTGTTCCAGCAAAGATCATCAACCCATGTCCCAGCGCCACGTATCCTACGTCGAAATCTCTGAGGCGAGTTTCGTGAGGTGTTAGATATTTGCGGCCTACTGTGAAGAATGTCAGAGCGGTGGCTCCAAGAACGAGCGAGCTTGTTAGAAGCGTATTCAGGTTGTACGCGTCGTAGCCCGCGCTTCCGTACGGGAGGATTGAGTAGAGGAGCGGCGGGTAAACGCCTATTGCTACACAGAGAAATGCTGCGCCCAACATCGCGATCTTCACGGTTAACGGCGGATCTTTAGCCTCTATATTGCCAGGTCGAAGGAACGCAAAGTATCCGAGTTTCAGGAAGGAAAGGAACGTTCCGACCGTTCCAATCTCAAGCATCAACCAGATGATTCCATTACTCTGCTCCGCCGCTGAGATCACCATACCCTTAGAGATGAAGCCGTTAAACATTGGAACTCCGGAGATTGAGAAAGCGGCGATCCAGAAAGCCAAGGCCGTGATGGGCATCTTCCTGAGTAGGCCACCTAGCTTTTCAAGCGTGTTCTCTCCCGTCTGCCAAATTATTACGCCGACGGTCATGAAGAGCAACGTTTTGTACAGGATGTGGTTGAAGACGTGAGCCATTCCACCATTCAACGCTAGATCCCGAATCTGTATAGCTACTCCAGACCAAGTTGCGAGGCCGACTCCTGTGACCATGTAGCCCACCTGGGATACGATATGGTAGGAGAGCAGTTTTCTCATGTTTGTCTGTAAGACCGCGAAACTCACTCCATACACTACCATGATGGCGCCCATGAAGGCAACTAGTTCAGTGGCTGGTTGAGCTCTTGCGAGCAGGTAAACTGCGGCTTTCGTTGTGTAGACACTTAGGAAGACGCTTGCTGCGAAATGCGCCTTCGGGTACGAATCAGGCAGCCACGTGTGAAGAGGTATCATAACGACGTTAACGCCGATTCCGGTTATGATGAATAAGGAGGGCCAAAATCCGGAGACGGCTCCCACTGTTGGATTTGAGCCTTGCAGGAATAGGAGTGCAACTCCACCGGCGAGCATTGCTCCACCGAACCCATGGAACAGGAAGTATCGGTAACCTGCTTGCACAGCCTCTCCTCCCGCCTCCCAGATCAGGAGAGTAGAGGTGATTGCCATTAGCTCCCAGAAGATTACGAGAGAGATCCAATCGCCCGCAAAGACGACGCCCAGCGAAGTGCCTGCGTAGAGTAATGCGAAGAAGTGCATCCACGGTTTACCGAACCCTGCCGCGTACAGGACCGCTAGAAATGTGATTGTTGCGAAGATTATGCCCATTAAGTAGGATAGGCTGTCCACCCTGAGAAGTACCAGCTGATAACCCATGAATGGGATACCCCATTCGGTTCCTTGAGGGAGATAGATGACGTCGAGAAGTGCAAGAGCTGCCAGGAGAACCATGGTTGCCTGTCTAAGTTGTCCCTTAAGCAACCATACAACTATTGGGCCGCCGACAAGGAAGAAGATGAATGGCGGAATCACATGTCCTAGTACAAACGGGTACAGAACTCCGAGACCGCTCCCGGTAACTGCTGTGGCTATGACGCCTCCAATCTCCAAAGGCCCATAAGGCATAGCCGTCCAAAGTCCAAGTATCAATGTTCCAATCGCAGTAACTATTGCTGGAGCGGTGAGCAACCAATGCTTGGAGCCCTCAACTGATCCGTTGTATGGGCGAAAGAAAGCCCTGATTGTAATCGGGAGGAAGTAAGCGAGGTTCAAAACTCCGGAGATTGCTAGAACTAGCAGCACCCACCAGTAGCCCGCGTTCCAGGCACCGACTGAAAGATACCATTTACCAACAAACCCAGCCATGGGCGGTAGCCCAGCCATGCTCAAAGTCGCCAAGAAGAACGCGAACATCGTACCAGGCATCTTCTTACCGATTCCGTCGAGCTCAGAAATGTTGGATTTCCCAGTCTCAACGTTAACTGCTCCCGCGACGAAAAACATTGTGAGTTTACCAAACGCGTGAGCAGCAATTAGAAATGCTGCGGCAATTACGGCTGCACTTATTCCCATTGGAGTATTGCCTAGGGCTACGGGTGTGAGGACTGCGGCTGCGAGAACAATGTAGCTTAGTTGACTGATTGTCGAATACGCGAGCCGTAGTTTGAAGTTGTCCTGAATTAACGCGAACAAGGACCCAACGATGATCGTTATCACTGCTTCTGCAATCACCAAATTTCGCATTCCAAGCGCCGCAATCAAGGTTGGGCCATACAGGAACAGCATCACGCGGAGAAGCCCGAATACTCCTGCCTTAACGACGGCAACAGCGTGGAGTAGTCCACTCACTGGTGTTGGAGCAACCATTGCGCTCGGCAACCATCCGTGCTCAGGAACTAGAGCAGCTTTTACACCGAATCCAGCTACGAGGAGAACGAAAGCAACGCGAGCGAACTCTAAGGAGATTGAGCCGATAGTTTGATTGCCGCCGGGGACAAACGTGATTGCGGTTCCTCCTCCAGCCGCAAGGAGCGCTAGTGTTCCGACAAGTATTGCTGCTCCCCCACCAAGTGTGTAGACGAGATACTTTCTGCCCGCCCGGAATGCCTCTTCAGTCTCCTTATGCACTACTAGGGGGTACGTTGTGATTGTAAGAATCTCATAGAAGATGAATAGGGTTAGCAGGTTCTGGGCGAGTGAGACACCCATAGTCGCGCCGATCACTAATGAGAAGCAGGCGAAGTAACGTGTCTGCGCATGCTCCTTCAGACCTCGCATGTACCCGGTTGAGTAGAGGGTGGTTATGCACCAAAGGAAGGAGGCAAGGCTGGCAAACAATAATCCTAAGCCATCTGCCCAAAGGGTGAGTTGCAGTTCAGGGTGGGAGGACATTACAGCTAAAGTTACGGTAACTGACTGTCCGTTGAAGACAGCGGGCAAGTTAGAGGTTGCCAGCATGAACGTTGCTATGCCCACGAGGAAGGAGCTGGCTTCCCTTGCGTTCGGATGATTCTTCAGCGCGATTACGATTAGCGCCCCAATGAAGGGGGCTGCTACTGTTCCTAGCAGCGCGGCTTGATTGAAGTCCATCAATTCTTGAGTCTCCTAATCTTTCCTGGATCAAGTGTCCCATACTTCTTGTGAACCAGAACTATTAGCGCCAAACCAACAGCTTCTACGCTCCCTCCTACAACGATTGAAAAGAGAACCAGCGTGTTGGCCATCAGGTTGGATGAGCTCCCGAGGCCTGAGGCAAATAACCCAAGATTAGCGCCGAATACCACAACCTGAAATGAGATTATTGTCTTCAGTAAATTCCTAGAGTACGATATGGCGAAGACGCCGAGAAAGATGAGGACGGCGCCCGTTGTCATGAAAATTGTTTGATCCGTCAACATAGCTATTGCTCCTTAGAAAGTAAGTTCACCACAACAGTCATCGCGCTTGCAAAAATGATCACTAAGATCAGTAGATCCCAAGGCCTGAAGGTCCAAATGAACTGAAGGACACTAGTCGTGGAGCTTTCAGAGACTTCGCCTGGGAGAGTGGAGAAGAGCGAGTATGAGGCGGCCCCCACGATGAGTATCGTTACGGCGGAGAGAAGAGCTGCGAGAGATCGTTTTCCAATTCCAAGATCAGTTTCTCCGGTCATCAGAACTGCAGTCAGTAGCATCACGGAAACTGCGCCTGCAAATATGATGATGTGCAAAAGTCCTATGAGGATGCCTTGATATATTGTGAAAATTACGCCGACGACAAGGCTCGCGTAGAACATGGAGATTAGTGTCATCGACATACTCCTCGAGAACAGGGCGGCTATGACAGTTACTAGCAACGCAACAGAAAGAAGAAGAGCAACTTCGCCAGGCATGCTTACTTCCACCATAAAATCATGATGAGCCCTAACTGAAGCATACTCAGCGGCGTTATGATCATCCAGAAGAATCGAACAGCCTGGTCGATTCTGACTCTTGCCAAGGCACTTCGAATCACGTAGATCAAGAACCCGACAACGAACAGCTTGATACCGAAGTAGATGAAGTAGAGTACGGCTTGAAAATTAGGGTCCGAGAAGAGGACAGGCCCAAGTGGACCTCCCAGAAAGAGGCTAACTACCAACGCCGATAGGAACGCGTAACTCAAGTTCTTTGTGAGTTTAATGTAAGCAAGAGGTCTCCCGGAATATTCTGTCATCCATCCGCCAACAATCTCTGTCTTGGCACTTGGAATGTCGAACGGAGGCTTCTCTAATTCTGCTAACGCAGCTATTATGAAAACAATGAAGCTCAAAGGCGCAAGGATGACGTACCATAGGCTCTGCTGAGCTTGAACGATACCGCTAATCGATAAACTGTGAGCTAGCACTGCAGGTGTTACGAGCGCAATGATCAGCGGGACCTCGTAACCCGTGTACTGGACCACGAGTCGCCCAATTGCAATAGTTGACCATCTTCCGCTCGCAGCATACCCAAGCAGAGCGGCCATCAAAGCAGAGAAGGCGATGATGAATAGAATGAACAGGAGGTCAAAATCGTTGCTTACGATTCCGGTTTCTCCAAGAATTGGAATGAAGATCGTACCGATTGCTGGCGCCGCAAAGAAGAGCGGGGGCCCGTAGAAGAAGATGAATCGGTCGGAAAACTCGGGCACTATCTCCTCCTTGGTGGTGAGTTTGAAAAAGTCAGCTACTGGCTGGAGTACTCCCGAGGGGCCGGCTATGAGGGGGCCGATTCGTCTCTGCATTCTAGCGTAGGTTTTACGATCGAGCCAATCGAAGAGGAAAGCTACCACTACGAAGAACGTCAAGCCGGGAAAGAGGAGAATTTCGACAATGTCGGTTGCGAGCATCAGAACTTCACTCCACCAGCAACAAGCAGCCACCAAGTTACGATTAGAATAGCTCCCCCACCACCGCCAAGGAAGAGGAGCGGGTAGAAGTTCGTGGGTGACGCAAATGAACCAGCGAGTAGAAGAGCGAACGCTTCCACAACCATGAAAATGGCTGCGAACACGAAGAGTTCCGACTGATAAGTTCCCCTAACGGGAATCTGTTCTTCGCCGCCAGTGAAAGGTTGAAACTTATTGCCTTTCCCAGAGGACCTCGTACCAAGCTTTCCAACTGCTACGTACACGATCAAATCCGCTATGACGATCAGTAGTGGCCCACCGATTATCATAGGATTTAGAGCAGTCATCTAGCGTCACGTGAACACTTTCTTCATCAAGAGATCCGACTTGTTCGGCGTAGCCAACTCAAACTGCTTCGTCAACTCTAACGCGTTGAACGCACAATTATCCACACATTCTCCACAGAAGATACAGGACGCTAGGTCGAATACAGGCTTACGGACCTTCAGCTCGCGGTCAGCCACTTTTCGTATACCCATATCCACCATTGTGATTACTGACGAAGGACAAACCAGTGAACACACCGAACATCCTGTGCACTTCGCCGGGTCTATGTCCAACTTCCCGCGGAATCTATCAGGTACAATAATTGGCTTGAACGGGTACGCTTCCGTTGACGGTTTCTCAAGCATCTCGCGGAACATTTCAGGTATAGCGGAACCTATCTGTTTCTTGGGCAACTAGAATTACTCCTTGAAGCAGAGTTCAGAGGATGAGACTTTCTTGCCGAGTTGACTGTATACTTGTTCCTTGGCGCGTTCTGGAAAGTATTTGTTGATGCCGTACTGTCTCAGTTGTTCACCTGACCACGTCCACTTCTTGTTGCTTTCAATGTCAAAGAATGACATACGGTCCATG
>CAZAGP010000149.1:0-4098 GCA_964484575.1 uncultured Candidatus Bathyarchaeia archaeon
TGATGAAGAATCTGCGCCAAGTTACAGACGTGTTCATTTACGCGTCAGTAGCCCTTGGCGTGATCTTACTTCTTCAGCTCTGGTTCTTAGTCCCGGTATGGCTTTTCTATAGTGTGACATTAGGGTGGATAGCATACCTCATCACGGCGATTGCCATAATGCGGCGTCACGAAGTAGCATACAGGGCTGCGCTTGTTCTAGCAACCTTAACGCTAATCGTCTCGCTACCGCAGCCCGAACATTATGCCTTCGTACGTGAAGGAATCAATCTTGCCTCGGTAACTTTTCTCCTCGGATCAATCCTTCAACTATGCGTCATAATACTCTTAATGGTTCATTTCCTGTTCCGTAGGAATTGGTAGGTTACAGTTTGCCTACTTGATCGTCTTCTTGATTATGCCGATAGCTGTGTCGATCTCTTTCTTCTTAATGATTAGTGGCGGCGCAAACCGTATTGTTGACTCATGAGTCTCCTTCGCTAGTAGTCCGTTCCGCATCAGTGCCTCAGTGTACTTTCGGGCAGGCCCCGCTTCTTTTGTGAGTTCGACAGCGATCAGTAACCCTTTACCCCTCACCTCTTTGAAGAGGGGATTCTTCATCTCCTTCAGCCGTTTTCTGAAGTATTCGCCTAGCCTCTCAGCACGTTTGTCCAGTTTCTCATCAATTAGCACGTTTAGCGCGGCCGTTCCGATAGCGCACGCTAACGGGTTTCCTCCGAAGGTTGAGCCGTGGCTGCCTGGCGTGTAGACTGACATGATCTCCTTGGAACTCAACACAGCCGAGATCGGCATTATCCCTCCTCCTAACGCCTTACCCACGAGCAGGACGTCCGGTTTAATGCCTTCATGCTGAAAGCAGAACATCCTTCCTGTTCTGCAAAATCCAGTCTGGATCTCGTCAAGCATTAGGAGAACATTGTTATTTGTGCATATTTCGCGGACTTTAGTGAGGTAACCTTCCGTTGGCACGATCACTCCTGCTTCTCCTTGAATCGACTCAACGAGGAATGCTGCTGTACGCGGCGTTATCGCCGCCTCCAGAGCTGGTACGTCGTTGTATGGTATCACCTTGAAGCCGGGAGTGAAGGGTCCGAAGCCGGATCGTGAATCCTCATCAGAGGAGAATCCGACAATTGTTGTTGATCTTCCGTGGAAGTTATTGGCGCAGACAATTATCTCCGCTTGCCCATCAGGCACCATCTTCTTCCTGTAAGCCCACCTGCGTGCAAGCTTGATTCCGGTTTCAACTGCTTCGGTGCCCGTGTTCATGGGGAGAGCCATCTCCATCCCGGTCACTTGAGTGAGCTTCTTGAGGAACGGTCCAAGCTTATCGTTATGGAAGGCTCGCGACGTGAGGGTTACATGCGACATCTGTTCCTTTGCTGCCTTGATAATCTTGGGATGACGATGACCCTGATTAAGCGCCGAGTAACTTGAGAGCATGTCAATGTACTTCTTGCCATCTGGGTCCCACACGTAGACTCCTTTCGCTTTTGATATCACGACAGGGATCGGGTGATAATTATGGGCCCCGTACGTTTCGTCTAATTCCATGTACTTCCTTGACGCTGGCAATGAGCGTCCACGACCACGGGATGTCTAATCGTTCTGAGTATGTAAAAGTTCGCAGCCGACAGGTTAAGACTCATTGGTGACGTCAAAATTAGAGCTTGACCGGTTTCGGACGAACGATAATCGGCCTCGAATCCTCTGAAGTCATGTACTCGTACTGGAAGCCTTCACGGGTGCATGCTCCTCCGACTCTGTAGTTGACATCGATGCAGAATACGCCGATGATGTGATCGAATCTTTCCCTTGACCACATCCTCCTAAGTGCCGTCTCGCAAGCGTCTTCCGGTGACATGCCGTCGTCGACAAGGTCGCAGATGCTCTTGGTTATGCAGTGTTTTATTGCCGTTTCACCGATACCCGTTGAGGAAGCTGCCGCTGTTCGGCTTGCGTAATTGCCTGCTCCGATGATTGAGGAATCTGCAACTCGGCCGGGAAAACGCATAGCCCAGCCGCTTGTTGAGGTTCCTGCAACAATATGCCTCTCGATGTCGACTGCCAGAACCCCTACAGTGTCATGCACTTTACCGTACACTCGTCTGAGTGATTCTGTTAGGAGCTGGACGCTTTTCATAGAATCATAGCCGGGGCCGACTCCTGTCTCAAGAAAAGCCTTCCCACTCGACTCATCGGTTTCAGGAGAGAAGATAGCTCCTCTCAGCTTCCTCCATTTTTCACGCGCTTCAGGAGTTAGCGGGTCATATTCCGGGAACCCACATCGACGGGCGAATTCCGTAGCCCCTTGCCCGGCAAGTAGCACGTGCGGAGTTAACTCCATGACTTTTCGAGCCACGGAAATCGCATTCTTGGTCATCCGGAGCCCCGTCACTCCTCCAGCTCTTAGGTTCGTTCCATCCATGATGGACGCGTCAAGCTCCGCTACGCCATCAATATTGGGTAATCCGCCTGTTCCGACACTATCGACATTCGGGTTATCCTCAACTAGCTGTATGCCGGTTTCAACAGCGTCGAGGGCGCTGCGGCCTCTCGCAAGCAGCTCTCTTCCCCCTAGAACTGCCTCTTTTCCCCACTCCCAGTCAGAGGCAATGATGAAGTTAGGCATGTGCAGAACCTGACTTACGATGTTACAATTCGCAGGCAGATTTCCTAAAGTTTCCCGAGCTCAACCCTGCGTCAGGAGGAAGTTCTTGATTACTCCGTCATCTAAGTCCACGAGAACACCGCGAAGAATGCCCTCACTGTATTCGCTCCCCGGGTTGAGGCAGAGTGTTCTTCCCACCTTCAGAAATCCTTTCGATTCATGAATGTGACCATGTAAGCCCAGGAGGGGCTGGAAGGTTTCAATCGCTTTCCTAACCGACGTGCTTCCTCCGCCCATCATCACGATCTCCCCGCCTGCTATTACGGGCTTCAGGTTTTCGTCAAGCTGCGGGCATGTGTCAAGACCCGAGTTGATTGGTGGCACATGCAAGTTGAAGATGCAGTTCTTCATGTCCTTGACCTGTGAAGTCATCTTCTCAATCTTTCTCCACAATTCATCCTCACTGCATTCTCTAGGAGTTTTCCACGGCGTGGGATTGCTCCAGCCTGTGCTAATCATCTCATACTTCCCGTCTATCACAACAACTTTCTCTTCAGGATCTGTGATGTAGGTTGAGCTTCCTATCACGCTCTCGATTTCAGCCATGTCGTCGTTTCCGCCAGTCACATACACGTTGGTGCCTGTACCCTTAAGCCGCTCCTCAGCAAGCTGCATCCATCTCTTCACCGTGTTGAGCATCAGCTCTTTGAATATCGATTGAACCTTGTTCTCATCAGCCTGAAGCTCCTTCATACCGTCCGGGTCCGTTAGGTACGGGTAGTAGCCTGCGAATCTTATGGCTCGCTCAAGTTCTTCAAGATCCTTCGGGTTCTTCGCAATTCGCTTGTTACCTAGGAATGTTGCATGATACTTTCCATCCGTCTCCTTAACGATTGGTATGACGATTTTGCCAGTTATGTCGCCTCCCATTATGAGCGTGTTCACCTTGTAGAACTTTGCCGCGTTCACAAATTTCAGAAAACATTTCTCGGACCCGTGAAGGTCTGTTGCGAAGAAAATCTTAGTTGCCATTCTTACCATCGCTCACCATTCTGCGTACGGTCAAGGTCTCCGGCTGATTCAGCTCGCAGGAAATAAACTAAACCATAACCGCGTGAGTTTTTCCGAAGCTTAACATTTCAAACGCATTGGAGTCGCGCAATTAGGAGGTCTTAACGATCATCGCAATAGCTCTGACAGGACTGCCTGTACTTCCAACAAGCCCGAGTGGTTCACCGACGAAAATGAAATCTCTGCCGAGTAACTTGTCCAAGTTAGCTAGGTTCTCGTAGTTTCCTATTCCTTTCGGCAGTAGAATTCCGTGAGCTGGGAACGGTGCATGATCGGGACTAGGGGCGTCGAATCCGATTGCGTTCACGTTCATCTCAACAATGAACTTGCAAGCCTCCTCGCTCAATTCGGGATGATCCAGCCATTGCGGAGTATTCGCTCTAGCCGTGTACCCTGTATAGAAGAGTAGGACCCAGC
>CAZAGP010000150.1:0-7800 GCA_964484575.1 uncultured Candidatus Bathyarchaeia archaeon
GCCCGAAATGCTGACCCGCCGAGTGAATGACGGTCCCCTCGATGAGGCTGCCATCAGAGCATTTGTGAAACAGTTGGACGGGCGCCACCTCTCTGCCTGGGAAGATATTCCCATGGCAAGGGAAGGCAGCCCGCACTATCGCGAGAAGATCCCTTTTGTCGAGATCTGCACGGCCGATCCTGCATTGGCGGTTCCAATCCTCGAGCAGGAGATGGCGGAGGCCACGGGGGATCGCAAGCTACGGCTGGCCCAGGCGCTGGCGATGTTTGGCTCAAAGACCGGAGCGTCGGTGCTGATCGCTGCGATTGAACAAAGCATCACCAGCGGAAAGGTACCCCCGCGGATCAAAGAGCAAGGCTTAAAGGACGAAGGAGCCGTAGAGCACACTGGAATAGGGATACCCCAGCCACCAGCCGACCTGGTTTACTCCCTCGGCATGACCCGCGATCGGCGTGCCCTAACGGTGTGGGATCACCTGGGTGCTTTGATCACGCCCGAGCCCGAAGATTTTGCGGACGAGTTACCGTGGCCGTTTCACTATGTGGACTCGATCTGCTATGGAGCGGAGTTGCTTGGGGATCCGGCAGCAGTCCCGATTTTGAAGAAGATTCACAACCACGCGACGCTCAAGAACCAGTCGGCGAAAAAGGGATTCCAGATTGACTTCGATCTTGAGAAGCGCGCACTCACCGAAGCAACCCTTGCCCGCACGCTGGCCCGCCTGGGCAGCCCCGAGGGCTACGACGCCTTGATTGATTACCTGGACGACAACCGGGCGAGTCTCGCCGAATTCGCCCATATGTCGCTTGAGGAGTTGACGGGATGCAATAACGGCAAAGACCCCCAGGCCTGGCGGCAGTGGCTGGCTGGAACGAGCAGTTCACTCAAACCAATCCCCCTGCTCGACCGGCTGGACGGCTGAATATCAAACTCGCGCAGAAGGCTATCGCTCGAGTTTGACCGCAGCGCAGACGGATATCGTTCCCACGGTCACACCTGAACCCTCGTTGCTTTGCGATATCTCCAGGCTTTGGCCTGCTTGTTCAGGCGTGATGAGTGTCGCTTTCTTATAATCGTCTGGAAACATTACCGAGATATTCTCGACCGGGTAATCCGAATAGTTGACAAGATGCACAATCAGCGTTTGGCCGTCAGCCGAAACCAGCACGTTGGAGAGCATGGAGCTGACGTTGAAAAGGCGCACGCCGAAGCCGCGGCGTGGCATCTTCGGACTCAGCTTCTTCCAGAGGGCGTCCAGCTCATCGAATTCGGCTTTATTGAGCATGAACCTGTCATCTGCCGAGCCGGCGTTTTTCCAGATGGGCGGTCCCGTCAAAAGAGTTCCGCCGGAGCTGGTAAATCCGCGCAGCGCTTGTTCCTGCCGGGCCGTAAGCGGGCCGGAATCCAGATCCAGAATCACATTGACGTCCCGAATGGCATCGGGCATGAGAAACCGGCGCGGGATCGGCCGCTCGGGCATGTGCTTGGCGGCCATCATGTCGAGCACGCTGCCGGTGAGCAAGCCGCCACTCGCCGGGTCCTGCACCACAGCCACCTTCCCGTATTCCGTCATGCGCCGCCACTCGGGACGCTGCTCGAAATAGCGAAGCAGCCCGGTGATGCGACGCCAGTCGCGCATAGCCGCGGGCTGGCGGCTATTCAAGCGTGCAGCAAAATCGTCATCGAGCGCCAGTACCCAGCGGCCGCCGGAAATCGCAGCGTCGGCGATCACTTGCAGATACCGCTCGCCGGTGATGATCGTTTTAGCTGGCGGTTGAACCGCGATCCACACTGTGGCACTGCCCCATGCGCGAACAGCTCGAATAAACCCGGTGTTGGTATCGATCCAAATGGTACCCGTTGGACCGCCCTTCGTCGCTCCATTTTCCTCAACGGCAATTCCTGGCCACACGCCCTGGTAGGTCCCGATGATCGGAGTATTCGAACCCAGTGGCAGACGGCTGCGGGCAGTCAGCTGGATGACCGGAACGCTTCCAGCCGCCTGCCGGACGGCAGCCGCGGTGGCTTCCGGAAACCTTCCTTCCAGAACGATGCCGGTGACCTTAGCCGCCAAGGCATTGCGAGCCGCGGCGATGGCGTCTCCCCCGGGGACGATGACCGCGAGCGCCACCAATCCACGTTTCACCGCCGCTGCCACGAAATCGGTCGAGTAGCTTTTCAGCAGCAGGCAGTTAACGGGGCTGTCCGCCAGCAATTCGAGAGACCTTGTGTCGGACCACGGCCAGCGCGCTGGAACCCAGTCAGCCGGTTGCGGCACGCCGGCGCCGAGAAGAGAAGTAAAACTCAATAGCGCGACCAAACCGACCGTTTGCATAACCTTAGTATTCAATAATTTAGGTTGAAGATGCTGTTCCTCGTGGGAGCAGGCGGGCCAGCAGGAGCACCCAGGTGCATTCGCGCTACAAAATCCTCCTGATCTCCTTGTAGATCGTCGAGTCTCTTTCGCCAATAGATGGTGGTAACAGCCCATCGCATGCGCAAACGCTCTGAAGGGCAAGGGGATTTGAACGAAGCCGCCCGCGCGGCGGACGCTTCGCGTGCGCGTAGGTCAGCCGGCAAGTGTTAGTGGGATATTGTCGGGTCACAAGGAGGTGTCCCTGTGACCCATTTACGCAAAACGATGCTCGAGGAACTCGAGCGTCGTAACTTCTCCCAGAATACAACGCGCACCTACGTTCGCATCGTCGAGGACTTTGCCAGGTACTTCCATCGGCAGCCCGACCAGTTAGGCCCTGAGCACATCCGCGAGTATCAGGCGCACCTGTTCCGCCAGCGAAAACTGGCCGCCAACACGGTGACGCAGCATGTAGCGGCCATCCGTTTCCTCTTCGTCAAGACGCTCAAAAAGCCATGGAGCGTGGCGGAGACTCCTTATCCTAAGAGAGCCGTTCGTCTGCCGGCGATCCTGAGTCAGGACGAGGTCGCGTGCCTCATTGATGCGGCTCTCAACCCGTTCCACCGCGTTCTGCTGATGACGCTCTATGCCACCGGAGTGCGACGAGCCGAGTTAACGCACCTGAAGATAAGCGACATCGACAGCCAGCGCATGGTCATCCACGTTCAGGGTGGAAAGGGCCGCAAAGACCGCGATGTAATGCTCAGCCCGAAGCTGCTGGAGGCGCTGCGCGAACACTGGCGCGGTCTGCGTCGCAAGCCCCGCGTATGGCTGTTTCCCGGCAACCGCTGGCACACTGGGGATCAGCCGATCCACACCAATGTGGTCTGGCAAGCCTGCCAGCAGGCCGCACATCGAGCCGGCATTCAGAAAGAGCTTCACCCGCACACCTTGCGGCACTGCTTTGCCACTCACCTGCTCGAAGCCGGTGCAGACCTGCGCACGATCCAACTGCTGTTGGGCCACAGCGATTTGGAAAAGACCACGATCTATCTGCACCTCTCCCAGCGCCATCTCAACGCTACCGCGAGTCCGCTGGATGCACTGCAGCTGAAGGTCGAGCCGCCACAAGACAAGTAAATGCCCCGGCCGCCACTGGAGGTGGCCGATCTCATCCGCGCTGCGGGAAACACATTCATCCAGCGGAGCCGCAGGTGGCTCACGTGGCAGCACGTGAAAGTCTTGCTGGCGATTGAGCGTTGCCGAACAGCAGCCCTCGGTGGCCACATCGATGAGTGCTCACGGTGCGGGCGTCGCACCACCATTTCGTACAACTCGTGTAGAAACCGACACTGCCCCAAGTGCCAGGCTAACGCGCGGGACCAATGGCTCGAGGCGCGCAGCCGGGAACTTTTGCCGACGCGCTATGTGCATGTGGTCTTCACGCTCCCACATGCACTGGCGCCGCTCGCATTGCAGAACAAGAAGCTTGTCTACAACCTGCTGTTTCGTGCCAGCGCCGAAACCCTGCTCGAAGTGGCGCGCACCCCGCGCCGCCTCGGCGCCGAGATCGGCTTCTTCAGCGTGCTGCATACCTGGAACCAGAAGCTTCAACTGCACCCTCACTCATGATGCCTGGCATTATCGTCTCCTTCATTCTCAACGAATAAGGCAGGCTGATCCCCCGGGCGGCCCCCCTGTAGAATCAGCTTGCCGGTCCGACGGAGCCGCGCGATGATGCTTCGAATCGGCTCTGAATCCAGATCGGCTCGGCGAATCTCCCACGGAGCACGTGGAGCCGTTTGTTCGCGCTGCAGCAGGCCTGCTTCCACAAGCCGTTCGACCGTGCGGTGACTCACACGACATATTCGGGCCGCTTCGCTCAAGCTAACTATCTCAGAATCCGGCAACGCTCGCCTTTGGCCGGGAATCGAATAGTTGTGACGGGCCGTCCCTACACGATTCTGATTCCACCGCCTGCCCTTACCGGTGGAGTATCCGAGACGGTTCAACACCGATGCAATCTGATCGTCACCATGGCGAACCGCCATACGACGAATGATCTCGACGGCCTCCATGGGCGTGGCGGTCGCCGTTGCGGAGCGCGGCCGTTCTATCGCCAGTTGTGTGTGCACACCGCCTTTCCAATGAATGGTGAACTGCAGATTCTCCTTCTTGGCATCCGTGCGCACGATGATCTCCTCTATGGTCGTGCGCAGAATCATTTTCTTCAGCGTGGGAGGGCAGCGATCGCTCTGCCAGATCTCAGCAAAGTTCTCACCCATCGACCGGATGCGTGCTTCCTCTTCCGCCGATAACGAGTATCGCTCCTCACACAGGCTGGAAAGTCGTTGTTTGATGGTCTGGATTTCCTCCAGCCTTTCGTTCCAGCGGCGTTCCAGCTCAGCTGCCGCCAAACGATTCCTGGCATCCACCGCGTCGTATTGTTCGAACGCCTTCTTGGCCTCATACTCCAGTTGCTCGAGTTTGCTGGACAGGGCCGCGCGCTGTGCGGCGTCCCCTGCGCCCAGTTCCTCAATGGCTTTCAGACTGGCTTCCACCCCAAAACGTGAGATCACCTTCAGCAGTTCCTGGCTCAACTTGCGGTCCACCAAAGCACCGCCAAAACCAATGCAGTACTGCCCACCGTCGTCATAGTCTCCCTTGCAGAGGTAACGCGCGTTGGTGCCGGTGCCGCCCCAATAGCGCACGTGAAGCTTGCGCCCACAATGTCCGCAGCGGAGAAGCCCCACTAGAAGTCCCTGCCCGGCACGGATCGCCGCCATGGATTCATCGCTCTGCCAGTTCACCGAGTTCCGCCGTGTCATTCGTTGGTTCTGTTCGTAAGTGGCCCAGTCAATATAGCCCACGTGATGATCGCGGATAAAGACCCGGCATTCTTCCGCTCGCAGTTTCGTACCCTGACGCTTTTCCAGCCTACCCTCCACCAGTGAGGTCGTGACCGGTCGACGTCCCCAAACATAGGCGCCGGCGTAGAAGGGATTACACAGAATGTCGCGCACTAAGCTCTGCGAGGGAATCTTCCAGACCAAGCGTGTCCCCCGGATCGGGTTGGCGGGTAGCTCTACATCGTGATCTCGAAACCACTGGAAAGTCTGGCGCACACTCCACCGTTCTCGAAACTTCACGAACACCAGTTGAATGGCTTCGAAAACTCGTCGATCGGGGTGGAAATCGATCTTCCCCATGGCATCCCGTACATAGCCGACCGGAAGCCTCTTGAACATCTCCCCACGGCGCGCCTTGGACTCTTGTCCGGCCAGCAAACGTTGGCGAAGAACTTTTAGTTCGACTACGCTGAGCGTTCCCTTGATGCCCAGGACCAACTGGTCATCCAGATAGTTCAGGTCATAGACTTGTTGCTCGTCGGCGATCAAGGTTCCAAAAATCTGACACACCTCCAGCAATCGGCACCAATCTTTGTCGGTACGCGACAGCCGTGAGACCTCCCGACTGGCGACGATTCCCACTTCGCCTAAGGCCACCGAGCTGAGGACACGCTCGAATCCTTCGCGACGAGCCGAAGCCATGCCCGCGCTGGATCCCAGATCACTGTCGATGATCTCCACCTCTGGCCAGCCGAGGGCACGCACGCGCTTGGCCACGTCGTACTGAAGAAGCTGGCTCTCCTTATTCTGCCGGACCTGTTTCTCGCTGGACTGCCGTAAGTAGACGATGGCTTTGCGAGCCAAGTGTTCCGGCTTGATCTTGGGACTGTATAGAAGCTCCGTCATGAACGCTCCCTTCTTCTGCTTGAAAGACCACCACCAGAATGCGGGCCATGAGATCGATCAGTTCTCTTCGTGCCGCTGGGTCGATCGGCACGGCGATGTCTTCTTTTCGAATCTTTAGGTCCAGAAGTTGTAGTTGCAGCACCATAACCTCCTTTGCATCCGCCAACAACTGTTTGCAGAAGGTTATCGCGGGCACTGTCTTCGGTGTCCGACAGTGTATCCAGCAATGCCGCGAGCGAGAGAAGAGCTTCCTTATTTAAATGCGCTTGCTCTCCGATCTTCATTTCGGCGGAATCCGGCAACACCATCCACATCGGAATTTTCAGACGCCTGCCCCCGGGATCGACGACAGAGACCGCGCCGTCTCCCTGCCTCGGTCTGCGGACAACTTGAAGAGTGGAACCGTGGAGGGGGTGGAACTGATAGAAGACCTGGACCTGCGAGGCTTCTGCGCTCAGGGTACTGTGGGCGTGGGTGCCTTCATCCGCACGTTCACTGTGTCGTTCCGGCAGGCGGCCTGTCACCCGATCACACGCGCTGGATCCACGCTCGCTATCAGTTCTTTCTCCCGATCGAGGTACTGGGGTGCGTGTTTCGAGGCAAGTTTGTCGCGGCTCTCAGGCAAGCATTCGCTGCCGGCAAACTCGCCTTCCACGGGCAGATGAAGTCTCTCGCCCAGCCCAAAGCATTTTCGTCGCTGCTCCGGCAACTGTTCCGCCACCCTTGGGTGGTCTACTCGAAGCGCCCTTTTGGTGGGCCTGAGTATGCGCTGCGTTACCTGGGCCGTTACACCCACCGCGTGGCCATCTCCAACCATCGGCTCGTCAGCTTCGTCGACGGCCAGGTCACCTTCCGCTGGCGCGATTCTGCCCACAAGAATAAGCAGCGGCTGATGACCCTCCCGGTGGAGGAGTTCTTACGCAGATTCTTGTTGCACCTGCTTCCGCGTGGTTTCGTTCGCATCCGGCATTTCGGCTTTCTGGCCAACCGGCGACGGGCGGCCCTTCTGCCGCTTTGCTTCGGGCTGCTGACAACTGCTGCTGAACCGTCCGCGCCACCGAGCGCGTCACCGGCCACTCACGCACCGGTTCTGTGGAGGTGCCCATCTTGTGGCGGGCCGATGGTTGTCGTCGAGCGCTTGACCGCCGCTGAGATCCGCATGCGTGCGCCACCACTTAACGCGGTCGAGGTCCAATGAAACACCTGCCCACATGTCGACAGCACCATGTGCTCCGGCGCAGTTACTCTTCCTGCGCGTCCAGGAACGAAACCAGTGCATGCCTCGTGCCATCAACCTTGACTTGCATATATTTCCGCACCCGATCTCACTTCCACGGCCACGTCGACGCGCCGCAAAGTCGACTGAAAAGACGCTTGCCGCCCACATCCGCCCTCCCCGGGCGATTGAACTGACATAGACCGCGCATCCGCCGCAAACGCGGCCGGCTTCGTTCAAATCGCTGTATCGAAAGCGAACCGGCGTAGCCCTCATGGCGTTCTGAAGCCACCATCACCGGTTCGCTTTCGATATAGCACTAAGATTTATCGCAAGCTATCGGCGGTTCTCGCAAATCATGATAGACTAACGCCCATTCGTTTTCTCCCAAGGAGTGTCGCATGCGAGTGAAACGATTTGTTTCTTTGGCATTCAGTATATCGGCGATTCTGCTGATCGTTTGCTCCCTTGTT
>CAZAGP010000151.1:0-2732 GCA_964484575.1 uncultured Candidatus Bathyarchaeia archaeon
TTAGAAAACGTGATCATAATCGCTGCTACAAACAAACCTGAAATGGTCGATGAAGCTGTTCTTAACCGAGTTGAACCTAATATCCTGGAAATACCGTTACCAAAGAATGATGATGAGAGATCCGACATAATTGCTATCCACCTCAAACAGATCATGCTTCACCTTCATCCAGAAGTGACTACTAGGAAAGTTCTCAGCATCATTAAACAACACCGCGTAGTGTCGCCTAGGGTGATCGCGGAAATCATTCGAGAGGCCAACCGGCTAAGATCACAAGAAATAGTTGCAGCGTGGGAGACTCACAAAGGAGACGAAGGACAGCGAATACGCGCAGCAAAGATGTTCAGAGAAGATCTCGAACGACTCGAAGAAGTCTTGGTTATGCATCGACAGAATTCGGAACATCCCACTTCAGAAGAAGAAGTGAGCACTGACAACTATAAGGTGCGTCTTTACCATTTCGAAAAAGCAGCGCAACAACTGGAACAAGATCTTGACAAGGAACTGGTCGAAGCCCAGGAAAGTCTCATGACGGGAGAACTTCAGACAGGCGTCGCCTACGGCATAGGAACAGACCCGCAAGGGAGGCGCGGAATCATACTATTAGCGGAATGTGCCATCAACAAACAAGGCTCGGGCAAAGTTAGCGTGACCGGGGCAGCCAAAGCAGCGGTCCTAGGTCCGGCTACAGCAGTCGAAGACGTCAGCGTCGTGGAAAGCGCAACGAATGTCGTCGAATATGTCCGCAGCTATCTCCGGGAAAAACTGCAGCTTGACGCATCCAAATATGATTTCGCGTTCCAGGTGATAAGTCCACTAGAAGGCGCGGCCGGTATGGGGGTCAGCGGCCCAAGTTTAGGAGCGGCGTTCAGTGTTGCAGCAATATCCGAACTTTCGCGTTTGAGCGTTGACTCAACAGTTGTTATGACAGGTAAAGGCGACATCAAAGGCAACGTCGGCCCGGTAGGAGGAGTAGGATGGAGAGGTGCAGGGAAGTTTATTGCCGCAACCCACACTAAGAAGATCAAAATTCAGAAGTTCTTGCTGCCCGAATGGAACTACGAAAGATCATCAGATGAATGGCAAGTTTTGAAAGAGAAACGAATATCTGTTATCCCAGTAAGGTCGCAAGTTGACCTATGGGAACACGCTCTGCAAATGAACCAAGATCAGATAATTCGCAGACTCAAAATCGCTCTTAAAGGAGAACTCGAATTCAAGGACTTGAGCGCGATTGAACCTGCCTACGACTCACCTGGATAGGTCTAAAAGTACTCAAATGATCAGCAGTTCTACCGGATAAACTGAGCTCTTCGTCAATGCCTTCTTTCATTTGATTATTCTTATCCAATAGATCATAGATCGCGGACCATAATAACATCCTAGACAAGTAGATCACTGAGAAAAAGTGAGTAAGATTTCGGTACAGGTTTCGCTTGACTTACTAACTCTGGAGGACGCACTTGAGATGGCGCGCGGAGCGGTAAGAGCAGGAGTCGACTGGTTAGAGGTCGGTACTCCATTAATTCTTGCGGAAGGTCTTCAGAGCGTACGAGCCCTGAGGGAAGAGTTTCCTGACCATCCAATAGTGGCTGATCTGAAGATGATGGATGGTGGCGGAGGAGAATCAGAAATGACCTTCGACGCCGGAGCAACATACGTAGTTGTCATGAGTCAGGCTCACTGGGCGACAGTAAAAGAGGCAGTGTCAATGGCTCACAAGATGGAGAGGAAAGTTATGGCCGATGTGCTCAACGCGCCAGACAAAGTCCAAGCCGCGAAACAAATGGAAGGTCTAGGAGTAGACTATATCGTCGCGCATCTGGGCTATGATGAGCGCCATTACACTCCGGGTCTAAGCGCACTCGATGACCTACAGAGGATAGTTAACGCTGTGAGGATTCCAGTTCAAGCAGTAGGTGGGCTCTCTATCGATGAAGCAATTAAATCTATAAAATTCGGCGCCAAGTCCGTGGTTATTGGAGCCCCTCTCGCGATCGCTGACGGCAAGTTTGCGCAAGCCCATAAGTTTGAAAGAATACTTCGCGATGTTGTAGAGCATGTCAAAGCGTTTGAGCCGTAAGGTTAAGCGTGAGGTGCATAGTCTGGGCTTATCATGAGGCCTACGTCGAAAGCGGGTTGATGCCAAGACCGTCTATTGGGTTCATGCCGGGACCTGGATGGGCTTCTGGATTGCTTCTGCTATTCGAATCGGCCCCCATTAGTAGTCCCTGACACGAACAGCAGCTTTCGCGGTGCGTTACTGTTCAGTTCCTGCTCATCACAGTCGAAATTCATGTGAATAGCTAGTTCACCGAGTATGCACTTTGGTACCGGTGGGAGGGTGGATCAAAGCCGCATTCATCCTCAGACGACGTCGAAGACCATAGCAGGCATTAATGCCCAGTAGAATGCTCCAGAACGAACGCTAATCCCCCCAGCCCGTTTTTGAGCCTGAAATCGAGCCTAAGGCACTGTTAGCGAGCACTTGAATAAGCATTCCTAGGTAGCATTCAGCTTAGCACTAATGCTCACTCGAATGCTAGCCTTGATTCGGTAGCATATTGAGCATTAGATATGGTCGTCAGCTCCTGGTTCTGGACAGGAGGAAGAGCGGTTGAAGGAAAGGGTGGGAGGATGTCTCCCAAAAAAGGGGAGTTTGAACGGGATAGAACCTGTTACGTTCACTTTGGAAGGAGTGGGCGTAGTATGGTGCAGATTGCCATCAATTG
>CAZAGP010000152.1:0-5222 GCA_964484575.1 uncultured Candidatus Bathyarchaeia archaeon
CTCCGCAGCTGCTCTTGGGCTCAGGATTCTCTGCATTCGGAAGAGTCGCGTTATTTGGGCTGCATCGATCTCTGAGTGGAGGAACCGGGCCAATTTGTGTAAGTGTACCTCTATGACTTCATCCCATTCTCGATCGTTTAACGGCGGATGAACGTAGAACACGTTTGGTTCGAAGCGGTCTCTTGTGGCTTGGTCAATCAAGTTCTCCTTGTTGGACGCGGCGATTATTACTATTCCTTCGTCAGGTCTGATTTCAGATAGCTCGGCTTTGACCTGAGCAAGGATCTTGTTCCCAGTTGGGTCAGCACCCCAGAAGACAGCATCAGCCTCGTCTAAGAATAGGATACATGGGGCCCGTTGACGAGTAAGGGCGAATAGGTCTTTGATCCTCTTTTCGGGTTCGCCTATGTAGGATGCCCCGCTCATGAGCTCCCCTCCCCTGACTTTGATGAATGTCACCTTATTCTCCGCGGCAGCGGCGAGCGCTAGCAACGTCTTCCCTGTTCCCGGTGGGCCGAATAGGAGGAATCTGCAGTTGGATGCGTATCCTATGGCGGACATCTTGCGGTCGAAGGCCATTGAAATATGGTTGAGCACTTTGTCTTTGACGTCATGTAAACCGCCAATTTCATCTCTTGTTACCTTTGGAGTTACTATGTAGACTGCGTCTGTGATTTCGCGCGATTTTTCGAGCTCCGCGTAGAATTTCATTGCGTGCGCAGCTTCGACGAAGTCTTCCATGTTTACTTTGTAGTTGGGCTTGGTCCATTTTGATAGTGGATTGCCAACTGATTTACGCAACGTCTCTAGTAGCGGAATTTCCTTGGATCGCTTTACATCTTTGAATACAGTGAGAATGTCGTTTGGAGTGATTGAACCGTGCCGGCGTAGCGCCGCCTCGCGTTCAAGAACTTCCATCACATCTTCTGCTGATACACCTTGCCATCCTTCCTCGTCTAATTTGTTCCTGAGGATTACTAGAAGCATCTCTCTGGTCACGCCTGAGTCTAGGTCAACTCTGGTGAGCCTTCTGCGGATGTCTTGGCGGGTCTGTTCGTAAGAGTTCGTTGCTACAATTACTAAGGTGCGCGAGTCGCTGTCTAGTATCTTGTCCAGCCACCGGTTTATCTCGTCCTGGACGCGAGTGTCTTCAAGCTCTGTTCCAGTATCGCCTCTCACTTTCTTTCCGAAACTCTGGAACTCATCTATGTACACGACGGACGGTGAGGCTGAAGCGCTGTCCAGTAAGCGTCTGATCTGCTTCGTGCTTCTGCCGTAGTACTCTGAGAATACGTCTGAGCCTCTGACGACTAGGGGTGAGACTAGCATCCCATTCTTGTGGGCTTCGAGCAGCATTTGCTTCATTGAGACCATGGTTAAGAAAGTCTTGCCTGTACCACTCTCGCCCGTTAAGCATATTGCTTTGGGTAAATCGTCTTTCTCGAACCATGACTTCAGCATAGGTTGTCTGAGAACGTGCAACCTGAACGAGTCGAGGAGCAGGTTGTATTCTTTCTCGCGCCCGATCAGTTGGTTGGCTGAAAACTTGTCCGGCGGGTACGTTCGGTCCAGTCGCTGTTGAATCTTTCTAAACTTCCGCGGAGAGACTGTTGCCTTGCGCCATTTTTTGAAATCTTTGTCCACAACGCGCAGTGGGATGTAGTTCAGCCACCTCAGAGCCGAGTGAGTCTTCCACCATTCACTACTTGACGCGCCATTCTTGTCTCCATGCGAATGGCGAGGTGACTTGCTCGAATCGTCTATGTTGCGCATCTCATTCATCTTCCACGGGTTTCAGGTCAAACCCTCGCTCAAGTCCGACCCGGACGAGGTATGCTATTGCTACTGCTCCGAAGGCGAAGCCGAGCGAGAACAGGTTCCAAAGGGAAAATGGAGTTATTGTGATGAGGAACATGTATCGGAGGACAAGGATAATCAGAACTTCGCCTCCCATGATTGCGAGTAATGCTACGAATGAGACTAGGAGGAACCTGAATGCGATATCAACCCACAGGTAGATTTTGTCGCCTACGTCGAACATTCTCGAGCTTGATCTTCGTTTTTCAGTTTCACGTCTGATCCATGCTCCGCCTACAAGGAAGAACTGGACTCCTAGAACCAAGTAGAGGATCTTGACCCATAGGGGAAAGGCATCGCCGAAGCTTCCGCTCCATCCTGAGAAGCTGATGGGTCCTGACGCGTATGCGGTGTTAGGGCTGGCTTGATTGGGCTGGAAGAGTGCATCTACATCTAGTTCGGATGGTCCGCCCGAAAGATAGTAGGTTGTGCTGTTCAGAGGCTCGATCTCTTGAACGAACGGGTTCACTCCTGGGAGGGCATGGTTGGATAAGTTCGTGGATGCTGTCTGGTTCGAGGTTAAGACGTCCACACTGTAGCCGGTCGTATAGTTGAAGAACAGCTTCAGTAGGAACGATCCGGGACTTGTACAGGTGAAAGTGAACTCGCTTGTGGGGTATTGGGTAGGTGTATAGTCTGCTGCAGATAAGTTGCCCTGAACGAACACACGATCAATACTTAGCTGATCACTCTTTACGATGATTGTGCCCCCGACGAAGAGCGCTATACCTTGGACGTTTGTGAGAGTTTGTTGATCGGCAAAGACGTTGTTGGCTGCTGAAACGAGTAGAATCATGCTAAACGCTAGAAGCAGAATGAGAGTTTGCCTTTTCGAAGGAATCATCGTCGTTTCCAGCAGCGAATTCCTTAAACCGGTCATAACGGCGCCAGATAGGCATTTGGTTTAACAGGTTAAGGTTCGTCAACGCGTTTCTATGGAAAATTATCGTCCAAGTCGATTTCTAGTTCTACAATGAAATTCGCCGCTGAATACTGGCTGCAGGATTTTCACATAACAACATACGATTCTGTTTTTCAGTTGATTACCGATTGACACGTGATCAGCAAGAATGAGAATCTATGAAGATAGTTGATTGTTTCTTCCAGTTGAAGCTTAGATCATCGCCGTTTGATTGGGACTTGAACTTCCGCGTTTGCCCATGCATGAGGGTTTGTCCATGGGTTTCCGGAGTAAACTTCCCTAGCGGGGCTGTCTGTGGCTTCAAAGTCACTATACCTAAGCCAGCCGTAGATTCCGCAGTAGACGAGGTGCGCAGACACCTTTTCCGGGTCGAATACGACGCTGACTACAGAGTGCTTGGGGAACTTTTTGATCTTTATCTTGCCTTCCGCCTTCGCCGCTCCCTTAATTTCTAAGCAGGCTTCGGATCGAATTTTGTTAGCAGGCTTCTTTCCAGGTTCGTCAAGCCATCGCATTATCCATTTTCCAGTTCTGAGGTTGTTTCTCTTAGCATAGCGCACGAGCAAATTGAACTCATTTCGGAACATGTTGGGTTCATGCGGGCCGTAGTGTATTATAGAAGCTACCGTGTACGCTGGAACTTTCTTTACTTTAAGGTCAACGACCATGATGCTTCAGCAAGTGAAGGAAACAAAACGTACTCTTGAATGTTGCTTTTGTGTGCGCATTCACGTGATACAAGCTCACGTCTGTAACGGTGGGCGTGTCCCAAGTTGCACTGGAATTACTATGAACTGGCCGAATCTGATTACACCAACTTGAATCGTTTGACCGGAGACTGCGTTCTCCTCTAGGTATGCGGAGAATGAGTCGTAATTTACGACCTTGTACCCGTTGATTGAGGTAATTATGTCACCGCCTATCATGTAATTTTGCTGTCCAATTGTGACTTGGATGTTGCCTCCTTTCAGTCCAGCTTTGCCTGCCGGTCCGTTGGGAAGAACATTCTCGACTAACAGGCCTGAGGTGACGTTTGTCTGCATTGCTCGTGATAAGGCGTAGTTCATGTCCACTACTTGCACGCCCAAGTACGGATGCATATTGTACGTGCCGTACTTGATAAGGGAAGGCAGCTCGCGTCTTATTGTGTCTGATGGGATAGCGAACCCGAGGCCTTGAGAGTTGGTTACTGATGCGGTTGTTATTCCTACTACTAGGCCGTGAGTATTAATCAGCGGCCCCCCTGAGTTGCCGGGGTTAATAGGAGCGCTGAACTGGATGGCGTCTGCAATCGCAAACTTCCCTGACATCCCCGTTTGAATTGACCTTCCGGTCTGACTTACGATTCCCACCGTAATGGTGTTAGATAGACCGTAAGGGTTCCCGATCGCTACAACTGTTTCACCGACTTGAAGGCCGGACGAGGAACCTAATTGCAACGGGTGAAACTCAGACGATGGTGCACTGGCTGACACTACAGCCAAGTCACTGTACCCGTCCGAACCCACTACAAGTGCAGGGTACGCATTACCATCTGGAAAAGTGGCTGTCAAGTTCACGTAGCCATTCACCATGTGGAAGTTCGTCAGAATGTAGTATGATTGATTGTAGATGATCACGAACCCAGATCCTAGAATCGTAGAGTTACTATTTGCTCCGATAATAGTTACGACACTTTGGCTTGCTTCGGAGTATATTTCAGTTGGATCAAGTGTTTTGTTCCGCGTTCCATCGAGTAGAGGACTGTAGTATAATGTGGCTGAAGCTAGGATTATGATTACGAGTACGAGGAACACAACGGTTCGGTCAACCTTTCGTCCTCGTCGCGACCGTTTCAAATTATAACACCTGATTTTCCACGACCACGCACCGCAGTACGATTTATTCGTTGCCTCCACGTCCGAGCCATATGGGTTGTTAAGTCTTCGATTCGCGATGATGGAACCGTTGCATCATAATTGTAAATTCTCGATACGCTATAATGGAGTCCACGCTCAGCAAAGTATCTAAACGCCTTAGGAACCAACACAGCGCGTATCCTCGAAGAGCACTTTGCGCCCAGAACTGGTTCAGAGGAGTCTGGTACTCTGGCTCCTCTTAATTGTCGTAACATCTCAGACGTTAACCGCCAGCTCTCACCCTTACGAATTAACGGTGACCCGATCTCCTCCGTTGGCCGTTGCACCATCGATGCCTCTTCCCGTAATCGGAGATGTCACGACGATTATGCCCGTTTCAGGCGTGATCAGAGTCTTAGTTATAGCCGTTACATTTTCAGACGTCAACTACACGTTGAGTATTGCTCAGCTTAGTAGGAACTATTTTGGAACATTATCAGCGTATTACCATGAAGTATCTTATGGCAAACTGACTGTGCAAGGTGAAGTCCATGGTTGGTATCGGCTCCCATATTCAAGAGAGCATTACGGGCGAGATTGCAAAG
>CAZAGP010000153.1:0-4801 GCA_964484575.1 uncultured Candidatus Bathyarchaeia archaeon
AAATCCCACCCCCGGCGCCAGAACGATAACCCACGGGGTTCTCAGCGAGATTCTAAGCTTAGCGTTCTGGATGCAGAAACAGGGCTACCGACCGACCACTATCAGCAGCTACGTAAGAACACTGAAAGTCGTCGCCAAGAAAGCAGATCTACTAGGCCCGCAATCAAAGCAATAATCTTCCTAGGTAAGACATCAGCGTGCATCCACAATATACATAGAACAGGGGATATCCTATTCGTCAAATCAGAACTTAGCTGATATTAAGCGGATAATCATAAAACAAGCCACTTACGATAGCCCAGTTTGTTTAATTTGCCCAACGTATCCTGCAAGAAGTGTAGAGCTAACGTAAGTGACGAGTTCTCTTACTGCACCAATTGCGGTAACAGACTTGATGCTGAGGAGCGTAAGGCTTCGAGCGGGACCAGGCAAGGGGCGGTGGTTGGTGCTTTCGTTGGTTTCCTTTACGGAATCTATGATGCCATTCTGTTCTACTTCATAACTCTTCCAACAATACTCCCAATAATTGCTAAAGTTGTGGCTTCTGACCCGCGTTTCGTCAGCTTCAGTCAGCAAGACCTCCTCAGCATGGTCAGCACAATCATGTATATTGCTGCCATATCATTGGCGCCGCTAAGTGCATTATTTGGTTGCGTCCTTGGAATCGCATTTATGAAGATGAGAGGACATATTCCAGGTAGCTCAATTATCCGACAGTCACTAGTCTTTTCACTGATTCTATTTGTCATCTCATTCATCCTGAACTTAGGCAATATTCTCGACGCAATTGGGAGCGATTCCTTTCCGACGCAAATGGGATTATCCGCATTTGGTCTAGTTGTTTTTGTACCGCTCGGCTGGTTATTCGGCCAACTTGTCGAAAGAAGACTAAAGCCTAAGGCATGAGTCATGGGACGAAGCCCCAATAATCAAGAGAGACATTTTACCACTCAACCATATTTCTCGTATACCCTCAGGTCCCGCATCTTACTCTATGAACTCCAAGATGCCATAACCCAGAGTTCTTCCTCTTAGGGCACAGTCTACAGTGGAATTGATAGTCACGAACGAAGCGACACCAAGCTGGGGAGGAGGCTTGATTGAGAGTAGTGTTTTCACTGAGAATCGCCGAATCTGTTCATTATCATAGATCTATTGCATGGACCCTGTACACGGGAAGGTCTCAGAAATTCAGGCTGTGTTCACTCGCCTACTAATATTATCGAGAATTTCGAAAGTCACTGAACTGGCTTGCCACATCGACTACAGAAGTTCCCGGCGCCGTAGATTGGTGAGCCGCAGTACCTGCAGTACAGCGCTTGAGGAATTTGCGTCGCTGTGGGTGAAGGGGGTATAGTCTCAGTATACGCGCTTCTACCGTAGGTCCCATAGCCGCCAAAGAAAGGCGACCCGTAACTGCCATATCCTCCCATGAAAGGGTAGCCGTACCCACTGTACCAGGGCCAACCATATCCGAAGAATGGCCAGCCATATCCTAACCCGTACCCCAATCCAAATCCCAGTCCATATCCAAACCCACCCCAAACCGGGTATCCGAATCTTGAGTAACCGAAACTTGGATGACCGGATCCACCGAAATGTCCGCCGCCACCATGTCCTCCTCCACCATGCGGCATTTGCAATCATCAACTAGAAGTCGAGCGTCTCTTGAACATTAATCTTACCTAGTTTTGTTTATTACGTTAGCTGGGTGAGTCAGAGAATTTATCTATCCTCCACACCGGCTCACGACAGGGCTTTCAGGATCTCCGCGGTATTTCTTACTCGTCCAATCCTCTTCAAGACGAACTCGATTGAGCTATCGTGCGCTTCTTTCGAGCGGTCTGCCATTGCATCTTCAGCGAAGATTTGCTGGTAACCATACTCATACGCGAACCTTGCAGTACTCTCAACTCCGTAAGTTGTTGCTATGCCTGCAAGGACTCGATACGATCGTATCGAGTCCTCCGCGTCTGAGGCGGAGGTCGAGGTCGGTTCCGTAAAATGCTCCCCACTGTCTTTTCATTATCACCACATCGTATGGTGTAGGTCCCAACTCAGGTACTATATCCGCCCAATCTGATGGGACTTCTCTCGATGGCATCGCGGAGTCTGCGACTGGTTGGAGGGCTGTCTGCTTGGAGAAGGCAACATGCACAAGAAAGACGGACATCTCGTTTTCTCTGAATGCTTCAGCCAGCTTCACAGCGTTCGATATAACCATCTTCGTGTCATATGGCTCAGTTCGCATTGACGTAATCCCCTTCTGAAGGTCTATCACTACAAGACTGGTCTTCCTCTTGTCGATAGCAAGGGCAGTCAACTATCAGGGGCCTCCTCACAAATTCTGGGCTATGGAGATTCCTAGGGCAATCATGGTTCGCGGTGTTCAGCCATGCGAGAGTAGAGGCCTCCGAGTAGTCGATCTCTGCCTATGGTGCCTGTTAAGAAGTCGTGTGGGAATCCCAAGTCAATTCTGCTAGCTTCATCTAGTTGACGAAGATGTTCTTCTGGAAGTGAAACGTCAAGACTGTTCAGGTTGTCGCGAATCTGATTCAATCGGCGAGCTCCGAGTATTGGAACGATTGAACCGGGGCGGGTACGGAGCCATGCGAGCGCTACTTGAGATGGACTACAGCCAATTTTCTTGGCTGTATCAACGACTAATCGCGCGATGGTGATATTCCGCTGGTTTGCCTTTTGATTATTTCCAGCGTCAAGCCGACGTTCAACTTTAACTAAACTGTTTCCGTCTCTGGCAGGTGGAGGCGTGTCGTTATACTTTCCAGTTAGGACGCCTGATCCGAGTACACCCCAAGGAGTCACTGTCATTCCCAAGCTGCGAGCCATAGGTAAAAGGTCGCGCTCGGGCGTGCGTTCGATGAGGCTATACTCGATCTGGAGAGCTATGAAGGGGGACCATCCGCGTAACTCAGCTATCATGTTAGCATGACTCACAATCCACGCGGGCGTATCAGAAACACCAACATAGAGTACCTTACCGGAACGCACCAGATCGTCAAGAGCCCGCATGACTTCTTCAACAGAGGTGGAGAAATCCCAAGCATGCAGCCAGAATAAATCAACGTAGTCAGTCCCAAGCCGCTTCAGGCTCCCCTCCAACGAGCGAAACATGCTCTTGCGATGGTTACCGCCGCTGTTAGGGTCGCCTCTAACCGTCGGGAAGGAGTACTTCGTGGCGAGTACAAATCTGTCACGATCAGGGCTGATCAGCTCCCCAACGATTCGCTCACTGGTTCCATTCGTGTAACCGTTAGCCGTGTCAATGAAGTTGCCACCACGTTCAACATAACAGTCAAAAATCTCCTTACTTTCCTCCTTTGAGGCACCCCAACCCCAGTCTTCCCCGAAGGTCATGGTACCAAGACATAATTCGGAAACGCGAAGTCCGCTAGGACCGAGAAAACGAAACTTCATAGCATCGGTCACAATATTCACCTATGAATACTCTAGAAGCGAACACAGGTTAGGTATAAGAAGCTGAGTCATGAGAGTTGTAAGATAGCATCGTAACTGTCAGTGACGCGACCTTAACCACGTCGTATGCTCGAGAACATTTACCCTTGGTTCGTGCTTCGGTCACTACTCAATTCAGTTCATGCAGCATAGACGTACTATTTGCAGTGTGAACGAAACAAAATAGAGAGAGGGATGCATTTCCTCGTCAACTTCTGCCAGCTTAGCGAGGTGGAGGCGGTATCCAAGTTACTGGAGTGGGCTGTCTCCGCCCGTAAACGACTACTAGGCCGGGTGTGGTCTAGATTCGAAGCTTTCAATCAGCGTTCGAGGTAATTCTGCTTTCCTCTTGTTTCGTTGCGCGCGCATGGCTTCTTTGAGGCTCGTAAGGCTCTCCTCGGACATTTGTGGATGTTGTCTAGCCCAATCGAGAAGAACCATGTAACGGTCCGAGCAATCAGCGCAGAGTCTAATGACATCCGTTGTAACTGCCGGTGCTCGCTCACAGATTTCGCAAATTGATGTAGTCAAGTCAACCCTTCATACTTTACTCTCTTAGCGAGCAAATAAACCCCTAGGAGGCATTTCACTAGAAGACCAGGCTTGATTTTGCGTGTCAGTTCGATTTTCATGCATGGCCGTACGGTCACATCGGTATCTGGCTGTCTTATTAGAAGACCAAGCTGCTGAGCCGTTAGACATGTGGTCGATAGTTCGTTTTGTGAGGTTTCAAAAGAAGAGCCGCAAGTGCCGCACTAGAGATACATAATCACCAGTGGCGAAAAAGAGAATCGTGATCAATACGGGAAGGTGCCTCTCAAAGTTTCCAGCGTATGACGCGAGGTCCAATTTCGACATGACGATCTACATTGTATTTGCCGTCGCGTTACACAATACTTAGTTTACATGCCTGGCGCAATGCCGTCACACTCTACCCATCTAAGAGCAACTTAGATTAGCATGAACTTGCTTCGGTCGAACGCGGGAAGTCGTTAAGCTAGCTTAGCACGGATGGCGCGTTCTTACATGATCTCAAGCCTTACAAAATCACGCTAATTACCGCTAGCTATTACGTGAGCTGTTTATCCGAAGTGATCCATGACTCATTCGATTGGCGATCAAGTTTATGCTGGTTTAACGGAGAGACCGCTCTGAGGAATGTTGTCCAATAGTCTGACTGCATGCGAGGAGAAACCTGCACCGTCATTCATTCGATCACAATGGCAGTGAGAGTGGATCGGACGCCATTGAGTCTTCTTATCCTCCATGTCACAATCTCCTTCAACGCATCCATCGAGTCAGCTTCGACTTCCGCTATCATGTC
>CAZAGP010000154.1:0-3286 GCA_964484575.1 uncultured Candidatus Bathyarchaeia archaeon
GGCACATTATCCCATCACGCCCGCTCCGCATAGACGTCCCGCTAAACCTCCTATCCGGTAAGAGTGGGGAGGAAGCGAACGAGAAACTGGAGCAACTGCTCTCATCGAGACGCGTAATCATGAAACCTCCCGGCTCGATCGTGGACGGGAGACGATACCAGGAAGAGCTACTTCTCTTCGAAGCCTAACCGTCTCAGATTTATATCACAGTCTGTCCTAGTCGCAAACCGTGATCTCAATTGCCTAGGGAAATTACAGACGCGGACGAATTTGTTAAACTCTCAGAGAAGGCAGTTGAATGTAGAGTTAAGAGATCCAAGGATACTGTGAAGCTTAAGCTTCGTACTCCTCGAGAGCTCTACACGCTCAAAGTGGACACGGATAGAGCTACTGAGCTGCTGAAGCAAGTCAAATGCGAAGTAATCGAAGCTTAGTAAGCCTCAATGTTAACGGCTTTCGTAGAAATATGGTATGGACTGCTCCTAGCGCTAGGACTCTTGGCCACGCTCGCATCAACATATTCTATCTTCCTCGGCAGAAGATTCAGCCATAAAGTAGTCGAATCCCTGGGGAGACGAAGAGTAGGATTTCAGCCTCAAGCATGCGTAATTATGGCGTGTAAGGGATACGAACCAAACCTGGAAGAGAATATTGGCGCCCTGTTGAAGCAGAATTACCCTAACTATCGAGTTCGGATCGTGACAGATTCAGAGGAGGACCCCGCATACGGGATCGCGGAGAAAATTCTCAGGTTCGTGAAAGAACCGCGGGTTGAACTGCTCACTTCAACCCAGTACCCAAACGCCAGCGGCAAAGTTTCAGCATTACTCACAGCGTTAGGGAAGAATGAGGAAGAAGTTGAGGTGTACGCCTTCGTTGATAGTGACGCTACGATAAGCAGTTCTTGGCTATCTGACCTGGTGGACCCTCTAAGCGACGCGAGCGTAGGGGCGACTACGGGGTTCCGATGGTATTTCGCTTCAGGATTCTGGTCCGAGATTCAATCTGCTTGGAACGCTTCAGGCTCGAACCTCATGTTCGATGAAAAGTACAATTTCCCATGGGGAGGAGCCATGGCGCTCCGTAAGGAAACGTTGAATCAAATTCACCTTAAGTCAATCTGGAAGGACGCGGTAAGCGACGACCTCACATTGAACATTGCGTTACGGGTGAACGGCTATCATACGATCTTCCTCCCCCAATGCACAGTCGCCACGTTCACCAAGAACATAACTCGCACTAAACTTCTAAAATGGGTGATCAACCAAACCGCCCTTACGAGAACTTACCATCGCAGGCTATGGAACTACGCCCTCACCGCTTACCTATTCTTCAACGTAACATTCATCCTCGGCCTAGTTGCGCTCACCCTCGGATTTCTCGACACAACTTCTTGGCTCATTCCCTGCATCCTGCTTCTCACACCTTTGCCCTTGGGAATCGTCCGTAGCCGTTCCAGAAGGAACGCGTTTAAACGTGCACTTCCCTGGTTAAGCCGGGACTTTGAGAAATTCAGTTCAAGAATGAGTTTATCAACTCTAATCGTCCCCTGGATTATGACATTCTGCATATTCAAGTCGATTTCAACTCGTGAAATTGAATGGAGAGGACGAAGCTACAGTTTGAGGAAGGTGGGAATTGCCGCATCGTGAAGCATTCCTGAAACCTCTCCTCATAAAACAACTCGACCTCGTAATCCTCTTTGTAACTTCAATCTGTAACGCACGATGCCGAACCTGCTTCTACTGGTTAGAGCTTAACAGGAAAGGCGACATGAGCTTCGACGAGTTAAGGAAACTATCCGAGTCGATGCCCAGATTCAGCGACCTTTGGATATCAGGAGGAGAACCCTTCCTGAGAAAGGACCTTGCCGAGATAATTCACCTCTTCTACGTAAACAACCATGTAAGAGATGTGAGGATACCAACAAACGGCTTGCCGACGGTACAGACACTCACGATTGTCAATAGGATTCTGACCTCGTGCCCACTTGTCCAATTGGAAGTGGACCTCTCAATAGATGGATTCAAAGAAACGCATGATCGGATCAGAGGTGTCCCTGGCAACTACGATAGCGCCCTATCCACGCTGACAGAGTTGAGCAAGCTGAAGGACTCACATCCGAATCTGGAACTGTTCATTAACTCTGTGATAACTGTCGAGAATCAAGATAAGATCATCGAGTTAGGGCGCTCTTTCAGGAAACGACCTGAAGTTGACGGCCATTACTTCCAAATCATACGCGGCAACCCAATGGATCCGAATCTGAAAACGGTGAGTTCGGAAAGCCTGAAAGAGATTTACCGCGAAGCAATTCCAATAAACGACGAGTACGTATCCGCGAACCGAAAAGGAAGCAGCCACAGCAAACTGTCGAACTGGGTTAGGAGAGCATACTGGAAGGCAGGCTACCGTTTTAGTTACAAAACGCAATATGAAAACTACGTTAACAGATCGAATTGGAAAATGCCATGCACTGCAGGTCAGACATCAATCGTCATCGACTACAACGCTGACGTCAGAGTATGCGAACTTCGGAAACCGATCGGAAACCTCAGAAAGTATGATATGAACTTCCAACTCTTCTGGTCCTCACCCGCACGAGAGAGCGAAGTCAGGAGCGTAGCCCGCGACAAATGCTTCTGTACGCACATCTGCTTCATGTACGACTCTATGCGCCACAGTAAACGAGTAATGCTGTGGGAACTCCCGAAAACTTATCTGAGGTCAATTCTTGGGAAAAAATAATCCGCTAGCCTAGTCCTGCTCCCACACTAAAGCTAACTTTCTAAGGCCTGCAACTTTCGCAAGAGGCAGCCTCCTATCGGTAGTGACTAGCACAAACTTTCTCTTCGACCGAAAGATGATCGCGAGAACCTCCTCGTGGACAAGTATGGCATACTCCTGCTTTCCCAAGAACTCAGTTAACGATCCGGATTTCTGCACGGAAACCAACCTTGCGATTAGGTGCGGAGTCTTCTCCAATGGCTCAATGGGTTGAACACTCTCCCTCATACCACCATCGAGAATTCGCCCCTTACTATCGACGAGGGCAGCGAAGCGAACTCGCCTATCGAACTTCATTATACGATCGTAAATCGCTTTCAATTTCCACTATCAGTGTGTCATCGTCAGAGGTGCTCAAAATCCTTCCGATCGTTTGTGAATATTGGGTCTTCGCAGGCTTTATTTCTTTGAAACAGTATTGAGCGCGAACACCTGGGCCGGTCGTCTAGTCTGGTTAGGATACCTGCCTGACACACATCATGTTAATGGTCGATGCAGG
>CAZAGP010000155.1:0-3319 GCA_964484575.1 uncultured Candidatus Bathyarchaeia archaeon
TCCTGTTGCGATTCTGTCCCAGTATAGGGCTGGTGGAAAGAATGTTCCGAATTTGCAGATTCCAATCGAGTCAATGATGGTGCCAAAGTTCTCCCCGTCCACGACAACCATTGCTTTGTACTTTGTTTGTATGCCGTCTACGATCTCAGGAAGGTATTGTTCTCCGTATCGTTGTACAGCCTCAGTAGGGTATCCCATCTCATCAATGGTTGGAAAGCCTTTGAGATGGTCTGCGCCGCGGCTTGATGTGGCTTGCGCTAGGCCCATTGATTGTTGAGATCGACCATCTTGCGAGGGGATTTCTTGGCCTTTTATGTGCATGGCATAGTATTCGGAGCCCTTTCCAATCTTCTCGGCCGCTTTTCTCACTCCTTCTGCGAGGATGTTCCCGAGTCCTTTTCGATAGGTGATTCTGTGGATCATTTCAATCATGGTGTCAGGGTTTCCCCACGTTAGGTCGATTTCCGCATCATTCTTGCTGAGTATTCCCTTCTCGTAGAGTTCCATAGCGAAGGCTATGCATTCTCCTGTGGAAATAGTGTCCAATCCGTAGTCGTCGCACAGACGGTCACCTTCGATTATGGATGGTAGGTCCCGGTTCCACACTCTCGATCCTAAGGCGTTGATTGATTCATACTCTATTACGGCGTTTATTGAGCCGGCGTATTTTCCTTCTTTCACCTGCATTATGTGATGGCAACCAATTGGGCAGGAGGCGCAGGCTTTTCTCCGCACGAAATATTTCTGGACGAGTTCTTCTGCGCTGATGTCATCTATGAAGTCGAAGTGGCCTTGCTGGAAGTTCTTTGTTGGGAATCGGCCTACTTTACTCATTGGTACTACTAATTGTGCTGTGCCGTACTTTGAGAGGCCAGGCGTGAAAGGGTTCTTTAGCACGTCCTGTCGGGCTGTTAACGCTTCTTTGACGAAGTCAGCATTATGCGCGATAGAGGTTCGTGTGTTACCTTGGGCAGCGATCGCTTTCAATCGCATGAATCCCATTAACGCTCCCATACCCGACCTAGCGGCTGCACAACCATGCGTCATGACCGCCGCGTATCGGACCAGGTTTTCCCCTGCTTGACCTATGCAAGCTGACTCTAGTTGCGGGTCTCCTATCTCTTGTCTGAGAATCTTCTCAGTGTCCTCTGTCCCATGATTCCATACCTCTTTAGCGTCACGGAGCTCTGATGCACCGTCATGCAGCCATAAGTACACGGGTTTAGGTGATCTTCCCTGAAATATGACGGCATCGAATCCGGACTGCTTCAGTTTAGGCGCGAAGTGTCCGCCGGAATTTGCGTCTCCGTAGATTCCCGTGAGAGGTGATTTGCCGATGACTTCGAATCGGCCTGCTGTGGGATAGATTGTTCCCGTAAAGGGGCCGATCGCGAAGATTAATCGGTTCTCAGATGAGAATGGTTCCACATTCGGGCCCACTTCGTCCCAAAGGATCTTTGTCCCTAACCCGCTTCCGCCTAGGTAATTGAAGGCCAATTCTCTGTCTAGCTCTTGGGATACGGTCTTGCCAGTGGACAGGTTCACCCTGAGGATTCTGCTTGCGTAGCCCGGGATTGGCGCCATTATGTAGCTCTTCTTCAGTAGATAAAAGATGAATTCAGAGGGGGCATATTTGCAGCTACTATTATTCTCAATGTTGGAACACAGCTGATGTCAATTAGGCGGATTTTCTTCTTCATGGGAATATGGTTTTACCGGTCTGGTCATTCGTACGAAGGCCGGGTGCTCTCGCAAGGAGCGTCTGAGAGAACTCAGCTGACTTTAGAAGCTGCAGGAACTGTTTCACGCTCTCTTTCTGCTCATGCGATTTCGGTATCAAGAAGTCATAATGCTCATTGTCCGTCTTAATGAAGTCTAATTCTCCAGCGACGGATCGAATGCCGAATCCTACATCCGCACGTTGGTTCCTGATGGCTGCGGCGACAGCGGAATGTGATTTTGCCTCATGCGTGTACCCTTGGATCCGCAGGGCTAGTTCGGAGTGGTTGACTTTCGATGAGCAGGACAGCTCGGCCAGATACTTGTCGATTAAGAGCCTCGTTCCGGACCCTCGGTTGCGGTTAATGAATGTCACATCCTTTCTGAGCAGATCTTCGAATCCTCTAATGTTCTTGGGATTTCCGCGTTGTACGATCAAGCCTTGTTCGCGGTCGTAGCCTCGTACCAGAATGGTTGAGTTCTCCACACCGTAGACCCGCATGTATGAGACGTTGTACTCCCCTTTCTCGTCAACAAGGTGTACTCCTGACGCGTCGGCCTCGCCGCGTTTCGCAGCATGGAATCCGCCGACTGAGCCGACATTAATCGTTCTTCCCAGGAAACTGGAGTCATGTTCACGTAAAAGACCGAATATTATGTCCACTCCGACGCAGTGACTCCCGATAACTACGAGGGAGGGAGGAATGAGGTTCTTACCGAATAGTTCCACATTGATCTTCTCCCCGTCTTCAAGGAATTCCTGGCTTTCAGGGAGATCAGCGAATCCGTCCGCTAATGAGAATGAGCTTACTGCCCCTGAGCCGCTTTGCATTGGATAAGCGGAATAGCTCCCGTCCTGTTGTGATATGAGTTGGACTGGGAGAAGTTCTCTTCTTCCTCTTGCTTTGAAGAATTTCATCGGGACGGTTGCTTGGATCTTCGTCGCCTTGGTTTCGGTGATTTGAGCCAGACGTCGTATTGCGGGGGCGACGAGAACGTGGAATATCATTAGGGCCGACGTAGGGTACCCGGGCAAACCGAAGATGGGCTTGTTGCGGGCTAATCCTATCACCACTGGTTTCCCGGGTTTAAGGGAGAGTCCATGGACGATAATGCCGGGGTCGCCTAACTCCTCTATGACTTTGTAGATGATATCTCCTGGTCCTGAGGATGTGCTGCCTGATGAGATGACGATATCTGCTTCTTCAAGTGCAGATTGAAGTCGTTCCTTTATTGTCGTATAGTTGTCGGGTAGGATGCCATGGAATTCGGCTAATCCTCCGCATTCAACGACACCAGCTGCAATTGTTGGGCCGTTTATGTCGTAGAGTTTAGCGAATTTGAGCGCTTCACCTGACTCTATAAGCTCATTTCCGCTCGAGAAAATGACGACTCGAGGCTTCGAGAACACTCGGACTCGATCGAACCCTGCGGCGGCCAATAGGCCTACTTCGCGCGGACCTATTGACTGCGATTTCCGTAGCAGTAGTTCACCGGTCATTATGTCGCTTCCGGCTGCGGTAACATTTTCGCCAACGGATACGGGTTTGAAGATCTGCACATTATTCTCGATTCTTTTCGTGAATTCAACCATGACCAC
>CAZAGP010000156.1:0-6687 GCA_964484575.1 uncultured Candidatus Bathyarchaeia archaeon
ATCGTTCACGATATTCTGCTGTTAGTCGCTTGGCGGTTGTAGAATGGTCCTCCGCTTGTGCGATTTCCTTTCGGTAAATGATCTTGATCGCTCCTTCAGGGCCCATCACGGCTATTTCAGCAGTAGGCCACGCGAAGTTGAAGTCTGCCCGAATGTGTTTACTTCCTAAGACGTCGTAGGCGCCACCATAGGCTTTCCTTATGATCACCGTCAATTTGGGGACTGTAGCTTCACAATACGCCGACAGTAATTTGGCGCCGTTTCTTATTATCCCGTTATGCTCTTGGTCGACCCCGGGCAGGAAGCCAGGCACATCGACGAGCGTCACTAATGGTATGTTGAACGCGTCGCACGTTCGAATAAACCGTGCCGCCTTAATTGATGAATTATTATCAATTGCGCCAGCATAATGCTTTGGTTGGCTAGCGATAAGACCAACACTATGTCCATCAAGTCTTCCTAGCGCCGTAATGATGTTCGGTGCCCAACATGGCTGGACCTCAAGGAAGATGCCACCGTCCAATACGTGCATCAGCACCTCTTTCATGTCGTATGGTTTGTCCGGGTCGGATGGCACTATCGTACATAGTTCATAATCTGCCCGATTTGGATCATCATCGATTCTGACAATGGGTGGGTCCTCAAGGTTGTTCTGTGGAAAATAAGAAAGGATTGTCTTAACAAGTTGAATAGCGCTGGGCTCATCGCGCGCGAAGAAATGTGCTACCCCTGATTTTTCACTGTGCACGGTTGCGCCGCCCAATTCTTCGAAAGTCACCTCTTCGTTCAATACTGACCTCACAACATCAGGGCCAGTCACGAACATGTAACTCGTTTTATCAACCATTACGATGAAATCAGTAAGCGCTGGTGAATAAACCGCGCCACCAGCACAAGGTCCCATAATGGCTGAGATTTGGGGAACAACTCCGCTGGCAAGAACATTTCTGTAGAAGATCTCAGCGTAGCCTCCTAAACTGTTAACTCCCTCCTGAATTCTAGCACCTCCAGAGTCGCTCAATCCAATAATTGGCACTCCCACTTTGAGGGCGTTATCCATTATCTTGCAAACTTTCCTCGCAAACGCTTCTCCTAACGATCCTCCAAATACCGTAAAATCGTGTGCGAAAACGTACACGTCGCGACCATCAATTCTACCGTGCCCAGTTACGACACCGTCCCCATACGTTGATGATTCACCTGACTCAGACAATGCAAAGGCATCCATCTCTACGAAACTACCATGATCGAGCAGGATATCTAGACGCTCACGGGCGGTGAGCTTCCCCTTTGTATGTTGATCCGCTATTCGTCCTTGACCTCCACCTAGAGCGGTTTGATGCCTTAACTCCCGTAGGTGGTCGATTTTCTTCTTGAACGCCCCATTATACTGATCGCCCATCAGACATTCAATCCAATGTTGGGTTCTCACGCTTCACAAGCAGGCGTTTAAATGACTTACCGTTAACAGCTGCGAGAAGTCTGAGTATGGCAACTTTCCTAAAAGGTTGTGTTCTTTGCAACTGCTCATGTAAATCCACGTAGCATACCTTCGCTCTAGTTCCCATCGATGTTTAGGGCAATTGTGATAAGGGATTCCTGCAAGTTATTCTTGGGAGTTAAATTGAGCGTAGAGGAGAAGGATGTAACAGCCCTTCAGCGGCTGGGCTTAACTGAGTATGAGTCAAGACTCTACCTCGCCCTCGCCAAGATGGGCCCGATTAAAGCCAGTGAAGTAAGTTTCCATGGCCATGTCCCAAGAACAAAATCCTACGGCGCTATTCGTGAACTGGAGAGAAAAGGGCTACTTATTACGATCCCCGGCAAGCCGGAAATCTATGCCGCACGGGCTCCCGCTGAAGTTCTGATGCCGCTTATCACGCGGCTTGAGGGAGATGTAAAGGAATCCGCGAATCTCGTTCAACGACTCTCAATGACATACGAATCTAACATTATCGTAAGGAGCCAGTTTCCGCGAGAGGCGAGGGAAATGTGGATCATTGAAGGTAGGTCGAACGTTTTGAATAAGATGAACGAGCTCTTCAATCAGGCCTCGAAAACTATCAACTACAGTACTGGCGGAAACGGTCTGATTCGCGCGTACAAAGCTAATGCTGACACGCTAGCAAAGGCGAAACAACGAGGAGTTTCAGTGAAGATGCTGACAACTGTTTCAAGCGAGAACGCCTCCGTAGCCAGTGAGATGGGTAACGTGCTAGAGTTGAGAAGCATGGAGAAACCATTCCCGCCCCAATTTGTAAACTTCGCCTCAGTTGACTCCCATGAACTTATCATCTCGGAAGTTAAACCCGATGACCTAAGCACTGACCGCGGATCCGATCTTGCAGTGTGGAATCGTAATAAGCTCGCGATAGGCGTCCATGATCAAGCATTCGAACGTATCTGGGAACTTTGCACTAAACCGAGGAAATAGTGGAATTACGCGGCAGGAGGAATGAATGGTGCGCTCAATTGAGTTCTACTATTCGTCTGGGGCTGTATGATCAAGAGCAAAGCTAACAGTGCACTCGTGATTACGGCAGTTCCCTCCGTTCGTAGTATTCTCGCTTAGTTTGACAATAGTTATGCCTTGAGAGTCGTACGATGCTTGATTGTTGAATAAGCCTCTTAGACTCGCCAAGTCATGCGGATCATGAGCTGCGTTATTGAGCAGAAAGAGTGCAGTGATCCGGGGTTCATTCAGAACCTTGAGGGCATTCTGAGCAAACTTGTATCCCATCTGACAGACCGAGTCAGTAGAATTTTGCTGAGAAAGAATGAAGTCAGTTATGCTATCGAAGACCAAGCTTATTGGTCCATCAGAATGCAGATTCAGAATCGACGAAAATGAGGTCAGCTGGTCCAAATCGATGAACCTAATGTTCTCATCATCGTCGAGAACCTGACGTACGGCACTGCCCTTCTGTGTGATCACGATTGTTGTCTCATCATAGAATGCGGCCTCAATTGTAAAATCGCGAACAGGTCTCTCGTAATCAGCACGTGGATCAATTTCGAACAGGATCTTGCGACCTTTGAGTTTCGTATGGTCCAGGCCGAGTTGCTTAGAGAATTTTGAAGCCTTGGCCTGCATGAGCCAACGTTTCACCTCAACTGACAATTGTGGAGGTGTGAATGGTTTCATGAAGTGTGCATCTGCCCCTACTGCGCTGGTCAGTTTTCTGTCAACATCACGTCCGAGCGCGGTGAACATGATTACAGGTAGGTTCTTGGTTTTCGGCTGTGATTTCAGTATCTTACATACTTCCAATCCACTCTTGCCTGGCATCACGAGATCTAGGAGAACAAGATCTGGCTGTTCCATCTGCACTGCTGTGAGAGCTTCTTCGCCATTTGACGCAGCAGTGACCCAGTAACCCTCCCTCTCCAATATGACTTTCGTAAGGTTCACGGTATCCGGCTCATCGTCGACTACCAGGATTTTACTTAGCAACCTCCAGCACCTCATTCTTCAACAATTCCAAGATTACCGTCGTTCCTTGCCATTTGCCAGGCGAAGTTACCGTAATCATGCCTCCGTGGGCTTCCACCAGCCGCTTAGTCAGGCTGAGACCTAGTCCCGTTCCTTTGAAATACGTGGGCTTCTCAATTGTCGCGAAGGGCTCGAAGACTCTATCTAAATCCTTCTTGTCTATGCCGATTCCAGTATCATGAATGCAAATACGAATTCTTGTCGGTGATTCCTCCATGCTTATTGTTATGTCACCGCCATCAGGAGTGAATTTTATCGCATTATTCATAATATTCCAAAGAACCTGGCTGAGCCGAAGAGGATCACCTCTAATGTTTAGAGTCCCAGAAGAGATCTCCATGTGAAGATGATGGCGCTTTTGATTTAGAAGAGGTTGAACCTCTTGAACGCATTCCCTAACAAGACTCCGGATGTCCACTTGTTGTAACTTCAACTGAATCGTTCCAGATTCCATACGTTGTACATCAAGCAAATCATTCGTAAGCTCCAGCAACCTGTCTGCGTTTCTCTTCATTACTTCAACAAACGGACGAATGTCAGCTATGGAAGAATCCGGATTCTCTGCTAAAATGAAATCTGCGTAACCTTTGATCGAAACCAGAGGCGTCCTAAGCTCGTGAGTTGCTGCTGAAATGAAGTGGTGCTTCATAATCTCAAGCCTTCTACGCTCTGTTAAATCTCGCACTACCGCTTCAATTCCTTGTGTTTGCACTAGCACTCCGTCCATATAGTCGACATACCCAGAATTTGTCAAAGTCGCCTTTGGGTAATCACGGACCCAGATGGTTCCGGCATCTTTTCTCTTCAATTCGAATTCAGCAAAAATTGTTGCATCGCGCAATTTTTCCAAATGATTAATTCGGTCGGTCTTTCTGACATAAACGTCGTTAAGGTTCACGCTCTTAATCTCGTCAACACTCCCATAGCCCAGTAACTCAGCAAACGTGTGGTTGGCTTCGAGGATTCTTCCATCTGATGTTGCACGATACACGCCCACAGGAAGATTGTCCAACATGGACCGAAGCCTTTCGAATGGCACGACGCCTATGTCAGATTCATTCTGATCCGAAGCCATCAACCAAATTCCTAGCAACAGCACGAGCGTGCCAACTGGTAGAGCTAGAAAAGTGTCGGAGGTAAAGACGCCATTGTAAGCGATTGAGCTGCCGATTAGTGCCCAGACAAGAATGAAACAGACGAGTGTGCCGAATACGACTCGTCTCATCTCTTGACCACCACTTTCATCGCGGTCGATCAACTACAGATGTGACTTCGTATTTCTGGCTCACGTAGCTATCAATCAGCTTACAAATAACATCATCAAACGTATCGCCTTTTCTGCCCAACATCTCCAATCTGCGCTTAGTTTCGACCCTAACTTGTATGGTCTTGACCTGGCTCAAAGTCACCACTGCAGCAGCTATAGCTAGCACACTTGGTCTCTAATTCCTGTCGTCACTGTTAGCTTACAACTTCAGTGACGGACCAAGCCCGTTAAAGGACTGATTCTTTCGAGTAAACTTCAATTCCATTTTGCGCTATGCTGTAGGGTCTAGGCGTGCGATCTATAGGCATACCCCGCATTTTCTCGACTTGAATTACCCTCTGTAAACTCTTCCCGCTCGTTGTTGTCTGCATAAGGATTATGCCATGAGCGAGATATTCCTCGATCTGAAGTTTCCTGGTTGCACCGCCCACTTCGGCCAATTCCGATGCAAGCAGACAGGTGGCGCCAGTCTTGCAGAGTGCTTGAACAAGGTCGAGGGTTGCTTTGCGCCTCAAGGTGAGGTCAGCGTATTGAAAGATCAAGTGTGAGACAGGGTCAACTACGATTCGCTGCGCGCCAACCGATACCGCGCGATTCTTGATCACTTCTAATAAGCTGAGCAAAGAGAATTCTACTTTACCTATTGAAACATTGCCTACCTGCACTTCAGTGGGCAAAGATCTGATAGGTGATGCGTCAATGAAAGATAGGTGCCCGGTCCGTTCTAGTCCATCAATATCCCATCCGAGGGCGTTCATCTCCTCTACGTATTGTTCTTTGCTTTCCTCCAGAGAAACATAGAGTCCTTTCTCGTTAAATTTCTCGATTCCATTTATCAAGAATTGGGTGCACAATATTGTTTTGCCCGCACCGGGTTCGCCCAATGCAAGGACGACGCGACCGCGCGGGAGACCTCCCGTTAAAATCTCATCAAGTCCCGGAATTCCTGTGTAACTTCTTTCAAGCTTTCGGAAGCTCACCATATGAAATCCCAACATTAATCAAATTTAGATACGAGTGCTCGTGTTGTCTGATGGTCCAGCTCTCTTCTCAATCTGGTCTTAGCCGCCTCAATGTAATCCGCCGGTTCGAAGCCGTGAACCTCATAGAATTCCCAACCGAGCTTGACATAGAGTCTTCTGACGGCAGCTCTTCCAATCACTTTAGCAGCCTTTCCTGATATCTCCTCTAGCAGAGCGGAGAATTTGGCCGGCTGACTTGGAATCTCATCACGACGTATCGAGCACTCAAGGTAATCGAATATCATGTTCTTGGTTCGAATGCCAACGAGATCGATCAGGGTCTCATCTATCGCTTCCAGTAGCAAATCATTGAAAGTCTTAGAGTGTAGCCCGTTAAGTGGAACTGACGTGACAATGTCCGTGTATGATGCGCCGTCCTCTCGAGACAGCCCACTGAATGAGATAATAAAGTCACCAGAGTGCTGTGTCTCTCGTCAATGGGAACGACTACAGTAATGTGGACTGAGCTGTCGTTATTTGATAACTCCCTGTATACCGTTAGATTAATAAATCTTCTAGAACATCGGCCCTTAATCACGTTTAACGAGGCTTATCTGCATAATTGTCGAGCAATGAGAGTAAGGCTATGCAGAAGGTACTCGGGGCCGGTGAAGAACCAACGTGATTCGTGCAAATCCCAGTGTGTCCAAGTGTACTCCAAATTCTGCGAGTAACTTCGAGTGGCATGTATCTTGAAGCTTGCTGAAAGCATCCTGAATCTTCACCCTGATATCCTTGAAGTTTACATCATTGAGGAGAGGGACGGGCAGAACACCGTAATAGACGAAGCAAGTAAAAGTGGTGCCTCCCTGCTCGCGGAGGGTATGAACCAAATGGGGACAAACGCTCCCTTAAGTCCATCAATACTCCTCGGAGCAGCAGACCAGATTCTTCAAGGAAGCAAG
>CAZAGP010000157.1:0-2692 GCA_964484575.1 uncultured Candidatus Bathyarchaeia archaeon
ATTCCGATTCGGAGGAATCACGCCAACCTTTCATCTCTTCGTAGATTGGAAGGCACTTTGAGTAAACGTTGACGCTGGATGGTTGATCTTTAACAACTTGCCCATCTGCTTTGTATTGGACGCAGATCTTTACGGGATCGAAACCTGCCAACGTGTCAAGTTTAGTTAGAGCGATTCCTGTGAGTCCATTTACTCTTGAAGCGTAACGTAAGGCTACAGCATCCAGCCAGCCACAGCGCCGGCGACGCCCAGTTACAGTACCGAACTCTTGCCCCTTCTCCTGCAATCTTGAGCCGGTCTCGTCAGTAAGTTCCGTTGGCAATGGTCCCGCACCGACGCGTGAAGTGTAAGCTTTGACTACTCCTAGGATTTCATTTATTCTCGTAGGTCCAACACCTGCCCCGGTGCACGCTGCACCTGCTGCAGTGTTTGATGATGTCCCGAATGGGTAGACACCATGATCCACATCCAGAAGCAAGCCTTGAGCACCTTCAAACAGGACCCGTTTACCTGCATCGAGTGCTTCATTTATGATAATGGACGTGTCAGCAATGTATCCTTGCAGTTCGTTTCCGTACCTCTTACACGCCGAAAGGAGGTCTTGTGCGCTTATGTGTGCGTCTGAGCCATAAACCTGATTTATCGTCTTCTGCTTCAATGATACGTTCTGAGAGATCTTCTGTTCAAGTATTTGGGGATCCAGCAGGTCTGAGGTTCTAATTCCGTACCTCGCAGCCTTGTCCGTGTAGGTAGGTCCGATCCCTCTCATAGTTGTTCCCGATCGTAATGATCCTTTGAACTCTTCCTCGGCCGCGTCCAGCAATAGATGGTAGCTTAACGTAATATGAGCTCGGTCGCTCAGGCTGAGGTCGGGATTGAAACCCTTCGATTTAAGGTCCGAAATTTCTTTTAGAAGAACTTCTGGATCAACTACCACTCCATTCGCTATAACGACTTTTTTCCTATGAATCACACCGGACGGAAGCAGTCTGAGTCGATAAGTGTCATCCCTAACTTTGATCGTGTGGCCAGCGTTGCTCCCACCTTGATAACGCACCACGTAGTCTGCTTGGGCTGATAGAAAGTCCACGATCTTTCCTTTGCCCTCATCACCCCATTGACATCCGACTACTACAACGCTCGGCATAACTTGCTCCCATCTGTCTCTGAATAGCGCGTCCGGAAAATTTCGAGAAGTCTCACTAACACTTCTCTCCAAGTATTGGGACCAAGAATCGAATTTAAGGTTTCACGGAATTTCTTGGGGATGAGTATTAGATGAGATAGTTCGACGGGAGATCTTCAATCAGTCTGCCCGTCGAAAGACATCACTGCGCTGGCTGAGAGCGCTCTGAACTTAAAGGACTCATCATCTTGCGCGCCCACTATCGAAACTATTGGTCTAGTTGACGTGTTATCCCACAGTTTGCGATAGTTAAACGCGTCCGATGTTAGCTGTCGCTCTCGTCGTTATTGGTTTTTCCGTTCAAGAATGCTCATCAACCGATACGTTCAGTCCCTTACGCTTCGAAGAATTCTAGCGGAGTTCTTGGAGTTTATCCTCCTCAACCTGTCTCAGTATCGCTAGACCCAACGGTGTAAGCGTGAACTGAATCGGTGAATTACTGTTTCCTTTGATAATGAAACCTAGGTCTTCTAACGTTTTCAATTCCTGTGGGAAACCCTCGCTTGAGTCGGCAACCTCCGTCTTCAAAGCGTCTTCGGTAACGCCCTTAACGCCCAGAGCATTTGACTTCCAGACTGCCAGCAGAATCTTCTGACCCAGCACTGATAGTGTATCTGATGGCATGGAAATCATGGAGAATCTGCCTCTAACTTATCAATATGGATGAAACTTTAGTGTATATTAATGCGAACATTAATATACCGTGCACTATTTCTATGATACGCGACGATTAATGGCAGCCGAAGAAGCTACCGCTTTCATGGAAGTATTATCGAAGAGTCCGCAGTTCAAGGTTCTCACAATCCTTGCGGAGAAGCCTCACGAAGAGCTCACCAAGACTGAGATTGCCCAGCGAGCAAAGATTGGAAGAACCACGTTATACCGAGTATGGAATGATCTTGAGCGGATGAAAGCCATATCTCCTTCTCGTCATGTGGGAGCAGTCACTCTTTATCGGATGAACCCGCAAAGTCCAGTCGTTCAATCGTTCTTGAGCATTACTAAGAGCCTGACAACCGTCACAGACGCAGTTTCTCGTATTGAACAACTGCGAAAGTTGGAAGATTCGAAATCGGAATTCGGGCAGGGTGTGCCACCAGGACCTAACGTGCTAATGAAATTACTCAAGCAAGGAGCAATAGTTCGTGATGGTGCGAAGAGCAGGGCAGATTTACAGTTAACCTCACATGAGGTTGAGGCAGTCAAAGGGCTCGTAAACGCCGGCCTCGTCTTTGACAGCAACGGGTCGCTTTATCTTAGTCAGCTTGGAGCCCAGACAGCTCAGGGCGCCAATAAGATCTGGGGCACAGATAACTCTCAATCCTTAGACCAAGCAATTTCCACAGCGCGAGTCGCATTGAATCTGATCAATCAGGAAATAAGACGCCTCAAAGGTCAAGTGCCTAAGTAGAAATCAGAAGCTGCGTGTACACCGGGAAACTTATTTTTCCCGCGTGTTTTCTTTCCGCTATGCCGAACTCCAAGTTTCTTTTCGTCACAGGCGGC
>CAZAGP010000158.1:0-2624 GCA_964484575.1 uncultured Candidatus Bathyarchaeia archaeon
AACGACTTGGACCACTATGCTGACGACCTTGCGGTGTTGGTCGAAACGCTCGATCTGAAGAAGGCGGTTCATGTCGGTCATTCCACTGGCGGCGGTGAGGTTGCGCGGTACGTTGCCCGTCACGGAACCAAACGTGTGGAAAAGGTGGTGCTGATCAGCGCCATCCCACCCCTGATGCTCAAGACATCCGCGAACCCGGGCGGCTTGCCGATCGACGTGTTCGATCAGCTACGTGCCAATGTTCTCGCGGACCGCTCGCAGTTCTGGAAGGATCTCAGCTTACCGTTCTACGGATATAACCGGCCGGGTGCCAAGGTCTCTGAAGGTGTGCGGGAGTCGTTCTGGCTTCAGGGTATGATGGCTGGATTTCCTGGTGCATACTTCTGCATCAAAGCGTTCTCGGAAACGGACCAGACAGAAGACCTGAAGAGAATTGACGTTCCAACCCTGATCCTCCACGGCGACGATGACCAGATTGTGCCATTCGCCGATTCAGCGCCTCTCCAAGCGAAGCTCATTAAGAATGCGACACTGAAGGTCTACAAAGGCGCCCCCCACGGTATGTGCACAACGCTTAAGCAACAAGTCAACGATGACCTACTCATGTTCATTAAGGCATAAGTGATCAAGATTCTGGTGTGAAGAAATCTATCAAGCCACTAGAAATGGCTGTCGCGAACAGTCTCGCAATGTACATGAACTACAAACCACTGGAACACCTACGGCCCGTTATTCAGAGACATGCATCTGCTCTTCGACTCTCACGCGGAACCCGTGACTCCCACTCCAAGCGGACTGCACCACCGCCCGTAGGAAGAAGAACTCCAAAGAAAGGATCCAACACATGCCTCCAAGAGCCGCCGTCCCACGCTTCGAAGGCAATATTGCTGTGGTCATGATCTGCGCGTTTTGTCACGCACAATACTAGATAAAATGGACGGAGATATAGAGGGGCTTATCGTTCCGTATTGGAACATTCTATACTTGAGTTCCGTGGTCCAAATGAAGTCCTACGAACAGTCAGCTAGTGATGTGTTATGGTTGAAGTCGATTACACCGCTGGAGACGACGGTTGCGAATAGTCCTGCACTTTACGAAGTTATCCTTAGGCTTAAATCCTAATTCACGTCTATAATGTGTTGAGAGGCAGGCGTAGCATTTTGTCGAAGCGTAAGGATTCTGGTGCGGCGGACGCGGATGTGGCGTCTTCAAGTAACAGGGATGAGATTATCAAAGGGTTGAACGAGGATCTTGCGAGAGAGTACCAGGCAATTATTCAATACGTGGTCTTCAGTTCCACATTGAAAGGAGCTGAGTATGGAGATATCGCGGATCAGTTGAAGATTCATGCGTCGCAGGAGCTTGCGCACGCTTTGGAGGTGGCTAGGCAAATCGATTATTTGGGCGGGAACCCTACGGTGAAGAGTAAGGGGGCCGGGTACTCGAATAATTCGAAGAAAATGCTTGAGATCGACCTCAAATCTGAGCAGGAAACCATTAGGAACTACAGGGAGCGGATTCGTCAGGCGGAGCGCGCCGGGGAGTTTGCTCTCTCTGAAGCGTTAAGAGATATCATAGCTGAGGAGCAGGATCATGAGATAGATCTGAGAGACGCGCTCGGCCTACGTTGACGACAAACACTCGATAATTTTTTCCGTTCTCGTTGTTGGAGTGGTAGTTTTCCGATTCGAAACAACATGCTTGGTCAGGTGTTTAACGCGGCGGGGATGTGCACCGCCGTTGGGCGGGGTGCGGGTAACGTAACTAATCTGCGTCCGGATGTCGACCTAAGAGTTTAGTGCAAGCCACGCATTATACGCATTATACGTGAATGAGATCATATTGTCCAACGACAACCCCCCTCAAGATGGCAAGGGGCGGGTGTTCGTCCAGCCCTGTGTAGGTAAAGGATCGTCGTGCATACGAACAGGGGTCACTGAATGATAACTTCAAGACTGAAGTTGATCGCGTCGCCAAAGCATATATAAAGTAGATTTTTCGCAGTTAACTTCACTGGGTCCTCTTTGAGTAACTTGGTTTCGAAGACTGGAATTATACCAAGCAATCAGTTCGGGATAATCCAACTTATCTCAAACATATCTGTCACTCAGGCTACCAGAAACCAAAAAACCCTGTTGACCATTGTTCTCAGCGCCACCGAGGGACCAATCTACCTCGAAGAGTTGCAGATATCATTCCTAGACGGCAACAACAATCCTAGCCCCCAAGCAGCTAATGTCGTAGTTTCGAATGTGAAGGTCAACAATGTAGAGGAGTGTGTGTTTCCTAACTGCGAGGCAACATTGTTTCAGCCTGGCGGCTATTACGGAGAGGTCGTCAGTTTAGTTAACTCGAACAGCAAAGTGAAAGACCCCTTCGGTAACAACGCCATAGCTGCCTCCACAAACGGCGTTTTTATGGATGTTAGCGCTACAGGTGTTCCATTCTCCGGAAACACAACCGCTTGGGTTACCGCAACGGTTGCCGCGCCCCTCTCCGCCAAAATTGACCTAACACTAGGAACCTAGCATCATTTCGCCGGCACTGCAAATTGTAGTCTGGATTATCCTGCTTTCCCGCACCTGGAAAAAAAATTCACCTAGCTGGGTGCGAATGGCCCAAAG
>CAZAGP010000159.1:0-4887 GCA_964484575.1 uncultured Candidatus Bathyarchaeia archaeon
TTGAGATGGATGCAAACTTGATTTTGGAAGGATCAATTGGTTGAGATGCTACGAATACACCAGCTACCATAAGAATGGTTCCGACATAGCCGAATAACGGTAAACTCTCGGCCAGGACGATTGCGCCTAGAAGTGCGGCGAAGATGGGAGCTGAACCTCTTGAAATCGGATACACTAGGGACAGATCGCCCTGCGAATATCCTTTGACTAAAGTGACGAAGTAACCGGTTTCACAAATTGCACTGATGAGGAATGGAATCATAGAACTTGGATTGAGAAAGATTCCTAACCCGGTGGCTAGCCAGAAACCATATCCTACCGTCGCGAAAACAGTCGACCACCACATCAAAGCAAGAGTATTTTTCGATGCTTTAGCGATCCCGTTCCAAGCTGCGTGTGTAATAGCCGTGCCGATTATTAGAAGTATGACAGATAGCTCCAATGTCTCTTATCCGTCCTAGGCTGATTCACATATCTCCATTGCATACGAACACGCGCTTGCCCTTAGAACAATTGTAGAAGACTCAACTAAACAAGAGCTGTCTCGCCATTTCAAACTAAGGCACTCGCTAGCCTGTTTTCCTATGGAGATACCAATCAAGATCTCTCTCATAAGTTGCATTCGTGGCGATTGTTCGCCATAGCTCAGAGATCTTCGTATCGAGCTTACGATAATAATCATCCCCTGCCCAAAGTAGCTGACGAACTTGTTCCAGATCAATGCTAGTATTCCAAGAGCTGTAAGCGTTTAGGGTTTGGCTAATCACCGAGCCGCGTGCATTGTATCGATCTGACATCAACCGCTTCACTCCTGCTTCTCCCAACCGTCGAAGTCCAATTTCGAGGTCAATTTCGGTTACGTACGGCAACATTGGAGCAATGAACACCCAAGTATCTACACCTGCTTCATTCAGGCGTCTAGCCGCCTCAATACGATCCATTACTGGTGAAGCGTGAGGTTCAAAGATCTGCTGAGCTCCCTCACTAAAAGTAGTTATCGTGAAACCAACGTCAACTCTATTCTTAATTCGCGTGAGCAGGTCAATGTCCCTTAATACAAGCGAATTCTTCGTTAGAATTGAAATCGAGTATTTGCTGTATTGGGATATGAGTTTGATTGCCCCTCGAGTTAGTTTATATTTTGCTTCCACTTGTTCATAGGGGTCGCAGACGCTGCTTATCCAAATGCTCCCTCCTGACCGTTTTGGCAGTTCTTTCGATAGTACGTCGAGTAGATTCACCTTCACGTCAACGAAGCTGCCCCATGGGTCCTGCAAGTGGCCTGAGAAACGGCGCATGAAGTTCGCGTAACAGTAAACGCATCCGTGCAGACAACCGGTGTAAGGGTTTATTGTATAATCATAACTTAATCCACTCTTGGAGAGTGCGGTCTTGCAAGTCTTCTCTTTGATTTTCGGAACCAAGCCCATTAATCACGTTATCTTCTTCTAAGTGATTTGCCGCAGTTGACGCAGTATAGATCAGCGTGAGGCGGATTCTGATATCCGCAATTCGGACAAATCACGCTTCTTCTTTGAGATCTGAACCTGTCGTAAGCTATACACGCGAGGGCTGCGGCAGCGACTATTACCACTAAGAATTCACCTAGTAGGCTCGTCAGAACGGAGACAGGGATAATCGCGGTAGTAGTGCTGGTTACGCTTGCCGTCGAGGTTGATGTTGGTACGATCTGAGTGATTGTGATTATTGAGGTTATGGTAGTCCAGTAGGTCACTGTGTTTTCAGTCGTTGAAGCGGAAGTGGTGCTCGTAGTGGATATTGTTGTAGTAGTGTTCATGATTTGTGAATTAGTTGTAGATGCCGTAGAGGTGGTTGTGGTCGTTGTCGTACTTGTTGCCGTTAAAATGGGTGATTGCCCCTCAACCGTTAGGAGGCTGAAGACACTACCTAGCGCAAGCAAGACTACGACCAACGAGATGATTGCGCGAAGTGAGTTTGTCATGGGGATCGTCTCTTCTTTAGCGGTTTACCGCACTTGACGCAGAATGAAGTCGCATTAGGAGGATTACTGAACCCGCACTTACTGCAAACTCTTCTCCTTCTGGGTCTAACGCGTCTCAGAAGGACACCTAGGCACAGGGCTAGAATTATGGCGAGTACAAGCTCCAGAACCGGATGCTCAATCTTCCAAATATGCACCGTGTTCGTGCTTAGTGCGGTTGTTGTGGTCGATGGTATCGTGGTGATTGTGGTTGAACTTATCATAGTGGAGGTCGTTGCTATGGCGCCAGTCTCCGTGACGAAAAGCGTGGAGAATGAAGTGATCGTAGTTGTGATTGTCTGACTCGTGGTGGAAAAGTACGTCGTAGTAGTTATCGCCGCAGTTGTTACCGTTATTATAGTCGTAGGAATGACATTGAAGCTCGTTGACGCCTGTGAAGGTACGCCGCAGTAATCGTCCCCTTGGAAGGAAATGCTCCAAGTCCCGACTGGCGACGCGGATTTCAACTCCAGATTCGTTGTGTAGGTACCTGCCTGCTTGAACTCGTACTTGGTCACGTTTGGTGACCAAGGTGACGGTGGTGAGACGGTTAGGGTTCCTTCGGCAGGTCTGTTTGCATTGATAGTGATAGCTACAGTATTGCCGAGCACGTAAGTTGACTTATCCGTAGAGACACTTACAACGAGTGCCGATCCGGGGTTCTGGTTCACGCTGAGACTTCCTATTACATAGGTATAGTCCGAACTAACGGCAGTGTTCGTGGCTGTCACATTGAAGGAGTACGTTCTCGGCCCGCAATAGAGCGATGATGGTGGTGAAGTTTGAATAATGAGTTCGCTATCGCCGTTGGACCCAATCACATTCGGGGAGAACGAATAATTCGCATCATTTGGCAGGCCGGTCAATGTTAGCCTGTAACTGGCAGCTGGCGTGCCACCAGACAAGCTTAGACTGTAAGCCGCCAAAAACCCAGCATTAACGGGTCTTGACATTGGAGTCATCTGAAGAGTTGGTGCTGCGTGAACGTTTGGAAATTCGCGCCAGACTAAGATCAGCAGAAAGGTAAGTATCAACCATCTGTAGTTTCTGATCTTTCTCAACTCGAATGGTTCACCAGCGGCCCTTACGTTAGGTTCGGAGGGGACGAATTCTCAGACTACCTAATGGTGAATGTTAAGATTTCTTAGTTACTAGTACGAATGGCTAGCTGCGAATGAGCATGTTGGCACGATTGGTACCAGCATTACCAAGTTACCAATGTAAATGGGTCGGGGAGAAGTGTCTTGCCCGCGTAGAACATGACTCAGCCATGGCTGGAGCAACTCTAACGAGACAGCAACGGATGCGAGTGAGATAAAGAGGGGTAATTAGCGTGAGGGGCTTAAAATAATTTCAATAATAATATTCCCAGGAAACATTACTTTCGTAGCAAGGACTGCATGTTATCAAAGTCCTGAGTAGACTGCCTCGATATCAATGGAATCCTAGCCCAGCGGCCTTTCGAGAAGTGGCCTCAACCACCCGTCGAATGCGAATCTGCCCATTTCCCGGTAGCCTTCTGTGTTGAGGTGGAGTCCATCGGCGGAGTAATTTTCTGATAGCCTATTCGTGTGAGGATCAGCAGTTGCCTTGAAAAAGTCCAGAAAAGTCAGATTTCTCTTTTCCGCTTCCACCTGAATTATTCTGTTAAGGCTGACTCGGGGAGGAATTAAGTCGTCGAGTCCTAATATGGATGGTACTGAGCAAGCTACGGGTACTATGTTATCGCCTTGAGCAAGGTCGTACATGCTTGTTAAGTTGTGAGCGATCTTTGAAGTGTCGAGACCCCAGCCTATGTCATTGGCTCCTCCAAGTATGATCACGTAATCTGCTTCCTCATTAGCTACGTCATTCGAGAACCGTTCAAGCATTCCTGAAGTTAACTCCCCGCAAATTCCCTTATTCAGTACGTTAATCTTCAAGTCGGATTGGAGGTTTCTAAGGTGCTCTTTGGCGAGCGTCTCCAGATGCGTCGGGTATGACGCATATTCATCGGAAGCAGGGAAATCACTTTCTCCAACCGTTAAACTATCTCCTAGCGCCACGACCTTCAATGTTCACACCATGATCATCATAATGTGGCTGTATACAATTGCAGCCATGTTCGTATGTTAGACTAGCGTCTCAAACAGAACTCAGTCGAAGCGGTTTCTGGCACGACGGGCGAAATAGAGGATTACTAAAATTATTCCAATCAGCAATGCAACGCCGATTGCCGCCGAAGCTACAGTGGCGAAAATGGTCGGAATGATGATGCCCAGCATCCAGAACGGAAGTATGACTCCTAATCCAATACGGCGGAAAAGCGAGATACCCACCCCAATTCCGGGTATGATAGAATTCGAGCCTATCATGATTAATGGGGCAACATATAGACCAAACTTGTCTACGATAAAATCGTAGCCCAGAATTATTCCGAGCACAAAGTACCAATCAAAGCCAGCAAAGTTCCAGCCCGCCAAACCCTTATGCTCATTATCCCTGCCTGGTGAACCTTGACCAGCGACGCCGCCAGCCGCTATACCTACTGTAATCGAAGCCCAAGCTCTATCACCGTACTCCCACATCTCACATACAGCCTTCCCCGACTGCTCTTGATAGCGTCTTATAGATTACTTGCGCCGTCGGAAGATTAGGTTGAGGATATTCTCTTATGGGCGTCGTTCTTGAACGAAATAGGCGGCGGGTCCGAGAAACTTGAACCAAATAAGGTGCGGGTCTCGCTCTTACCATTGGTGAATTCTCGACTCTGCTGTTGCAGTCTGCATCTCAGAGTCATTTTGGGGAAATTGCAGAGTGGAGAGCACTCGGGCCGAACGTTCTCAATAAGCTGCACAAGCGAGACATGTTAACCTCTTAACACGTAAGACGATTGACGAGTTCTT
>CAZAGP010000160.1:0-13849 GCA_964484575.1 uncultured Candidatus Bathyarchaeia archaeon
GTGTTTGATCAAAACGACTACCTTGTACTACCCGGTCAGGTGTTGAGTTGTAAATTCTTGGGGCGGGTAGAGTGCTAGTAGGTTCATTGTGTAGGCTAACTGTATGCCGCCTAGGCTGTATTGTGCTGTATAGTCTTCTGGACTGTTTACGGTTACTGGCATCTGAACAGGTCGACCAGTAACTGAATCATGCCACCCACCGAAGTCGTACACGAAGATGTATGCTAATGTAACGGTCTGATTGATGCTCGGGTTTATCGTTGATCCTGCAGCGTACCAAACTTGTACGCTGCTGTTGCCTGATATTTGGTAGGTCGTGTTGTCTACCTTGAGCTCTAGGATTGTGGAGTTAGGTAGCCCCGTGACTTTGAAGGTGAATAAGTACTGGGTTGTCCAGGTAGCTGTGATTGTTTTCGGTGAGTTCATCTGAACAGTTAGACTCGTTGGCTGCCCGGCGTAGTCCCCGGTCCAGCCTGTAAAGATTCGTCTTGTTGAGTTCGGGTAGTTAACTTGCGCCTGGATGTTGACTGTAACCTTTGTTCCAGCATCATACCATCCAGTGCCCTCGGGTGATCCATACGCTGAATGAATGTTCAACTCATATTGTGTCTTCCACATTGCCAGTAGAATTACTGGAGCGCGTACAGTGATCTGCGTTGTCGGGTTGTTGCCTGATATTGACGAATTCCAGCCAGTTAGTAGGAATCTCTGCCCGTTGGAGACTTGGATGGTCGGAGAGTTTACTCCAACGGTTGCGATCTGTCCGGCGTCATACCAGCCGCTTCCGACGGAGGACCCGACGGAAGTGACTATTGTGACGTAGTACTGGGTCGTCCAGTTAGCCCTCACAAATACTGGTTTAGTCATGTTAACCTGCAGATATGGTGACGTACTGGTGAAGCCGCCTGTCCACCCGTTGAAGGTTAAGCGGACCGCGTTAGGTTGCAGGATTATGGGATTGACTGCGGATACGTACACTTCCGTGTAAGGGAGGTACCATCCGCTTGGCGTGGCTGAGCCTCCGTTTGAGTCAACGGATAGTAGGTATTGCGTTGCATAGTTTGCGTGAAGCGTCGTGTCCTGTGCGACTTCTATTTGGCGAGGGTTAGCCGAGTTACCGTCTGACCAACCTGAAAACACTTCTCGGACTCCTAACGAAACGTTCACATCGGGTTGTATTTGCACTGTCACATTTCCTGTGGGGACTCCTGTTTGTAATTGTCCCGAGGTTACGTTGTACTTGATGCCGTTGATTGAGACCCAGAGAGTGCTATTGGATGTTGCGTTCAGCGGAACATTGATTGTGAGTGTTGGGCCAACGTCAAGGTTGAAGGTTGCAACATTATTCGCCCTGTTTGTGTCATTTATCAAATCGTTTGGGTCCACGGTAATTTGGAATATGTGACTGCCAACGGTTGAGATCCAAGTGAACTGGGTTTGTGTTGAACTGCCTGCTCCTGCGTTCACTTGGTTGGTAGCGTAAATGTTGCCGTCAACTTTCATTTGAACTTGTACACCTGTGACATCTTGGGTTCCTAAATTGGAGATTTGTACCGTAATGGTTACGTTGGTATTGGGTAGAGTGACGACTGAGGGTTGCGCACTCACCCCGGTGATGTCGAGATCTACGTAGGGCGTCTGCTGATTCTGTATTGGAGGTGGAGGGGCTCCGCCTCGGTTCACTGTCACCTGGTAACTGTTGCCTTGCTTGCCAGCTATGGTAATTGCAACGTTGTTCCTACTGTCGGTGAATGTTTGTCCTACGTTCCAGACCGCGTCTTCTAATCCCGCAACAGCTGGGTGGCCGTCGATGATGTGGATTTTGCCTATGACGGCTGTGTTATCCACGTAGGATATGAGTACGCCTGTGGCGGGTAGTTCACTATCGAATCCTATTGAAGCCCTAACCTCGATTAGATAGTACTGAGCAAGGCCGAGGCTGTTTTGTGAGACTGCCGTATAAGATCCTACGGGGACTTCGACTACGTGAACATTATTTGACGGGACTTCGGTAGGGTCGATTGTGTAGGTGTTTGTTTGGCCAGGATTAGCAACAGCGAGCATTGGGCCGGTAATCCAGCCTAACTGAATCTTCCCCCACGCGATCAAGTGAGTCGGGCTTGAACCAGGGGGATCACCGTCCCACGTTCCAGCATCCATCAGCGTCCAAGGTCCCAGGATGGTTTTCCCAGTATTCGTGTTAAACAGGTCCGGAATGTTGAGGAGGTGGGCAAATTCATGGCAGAAGACCCCGATTGGAGATCCGGCTGCTTGAAGTTCAGCAACTATTGATAGCTCGTACAGTGTTCTCGTGTTCGTAAGGACGCTGATTCCGCCCATATATGTGACCGACCATACATCGTCCTTCACTCCGCTGGATTCCTGGCCGTCTCCCGAGTGTACGAAGACGAAGTAATCGTAATTGTTGAAATTGGCATCCTTCTCAGCTTGAGGTACGACGTCAGAAGCGATCTGATATGATTGATCTTGTCCGCTACAGTCAGGGTCATCAATCGCTTTGCAATCTCGTCCGTAATGGGCTTCAGGGTACGGTAGCTTGTACCAACCCACGACGTCTCCAGTCAATTTGAACGTCCCGTAGGAAATCTCCGAATAGTAAGCTGCAACGCTCTTATTGGCACCGAACCATTCTCCTCTTAAGGTGTCTATGCTTGTAGTGTAATTGATATCGGAGAAGTACGCTGCAACAACCAACACTCTGTGTACCCCGTAGATTGGAGCTGCTTGAATCGTAGCAGGCATACGCGGCGGGAGGGGCATCGAAAAGGATGGTGCAAAGAGCACGTTCACTTCCGAAGTTCGAGTCGGATGTACGAAGGCACTAGGGAGAATGAACACGAACAAGACTGCCACTAGTAGCCTACTGCAGCGCACGACTTCCTAAGCCTCAGAAGGCTAGCTTCGCGTTTTTCGTAAAGTCATTGAGCACATAAACCAGTCCAATACGATCTTGCGACTTACCTCCATTTACAGCAGTGTCTAAACATATCCTTGGTAGTCCCAGCACCATGACACTTGTATGACGGTCTAGGAGTGGTTGAATGTTAGATAACGGAGTGTGGCTTGTCATTTCGTCATGTGACATGCTACGATTCGGTAGAGTGAGGAGGACGAAATGGGTAGGAAGTGACTCAGAGAAGTCCTTTGATGAATTCAGCGTACTCTCTGAAACGAGTCAGACTCATTTCTACTGGAATTAAATGGTCCGCTCCAGGCGCGTACCCGCCCAGTTCTTTGAGGGCTGGAAGTTTTGACTCAACCTCTTTTCTCATGTTTTCTCCTCCTTTCGCCAATTCGACCTTGTCGAGATTGCCGATCAGGAATAGTTTACTGCCGTACTTTCTGCGGATGTCCAAAGCGCTCATCCCTGCATTAACTTCAAGCGGCCACAGGCCGGTAATGCCTGATTCTACGATTAAGTCTAAGGTCGGGTTAATGTTGCCGTCACTGTCCATCATTATTCGATCTATATTGTTCTTGGCAAGAAACTCTGTAACTCTCTTATAGTGTGGAAGGAAGAACTCTTTGAAGAGTTTCGGGGAGACGCATGGACCGTGCCGGTCAGCCATGTCTTCCCACCAGTACACTACGTCAATTCTCTCCTTCAAGCATTCGACGGCTGGCCGAAGTGCTTCGATTATGAAATATTCCCAGTACTCTATCATGTCGTGGATAAGTTCAGGGTCCCTGTAGAATGTGACATTGAAAGTTGGGATACCCATAAGTTCGGCGCCGAATCCGTAAAAGCCGTTAAATCTGAGAATCGTGTTTCCGTCCTGATATTTCTCAAAGGCTTTGACGTAGGCTTCAGTGTCCCAGTCTTTCGGATATCTTCGTGGGTCAGTGGGGTTTAGGCGTTTTCTGTACTCGTGCCATGTGGTCCGGTCTTTTACGGGAAAATCCACGAACATTGGCATGCTATACCACGTGAAGTCTCCGGTGCGTGACCTCCGAGCTTTGGCTCCTGTCTCAGTTAGGAACTCGATATGTCTATCGCTCGTGTTCGTGAGTTGTTGTTTGAATCTGGGGATTGGTCCGATGTCGACGGGCACTATACATCCGAATAGGCTCTGGCATCCGAACCGTGGGTACGGGTTAAACCCTTTTACCGCGGGCCAATTTAAGAGCTGAGTGCCGCCCCGGCTCATTTCCCATTCAATTACAATCACTTGTTCGGGAGGAAGTCCCTGCTTGAACCATTCGAGGACGGTTTCGTCGTAAATTGTTTCTACCCATGGCAGTTTGTCGGGCCTCTTGAAGTGTATCGTTTGATTGAATCTCTCTCGAGGGGTCGTCAATTGTGAAGCCACGATTCGCACATTTCTAGTCCTTCAACAGCATCTAGGGCCGCGCCATCAGCGCCTATCTCTTTTCCAAATTCCTTCTTAACTGCGTTACCGCCTAAGAGTACTCTGATCTTGCTGCGAACGTTCGCAGCCACTAGACTGTCAACTGTGTTCTTCATCTCCGCAAGTGACGTAGTCAGCAATGCAGAGAGGGCTAGAATCTGGGGAGATGATTTCCTAATCTCATCAGCGAAGACAGATGGTTCAACGTCCACGCCGAGATCACTCACATCGAAGCCAGCACTTTGGGCCAACATCTTGAAGATGTTCTTGCCAATGTCGTGGATGTCGCCTTTCACGGTTCCAAGCGATATTACGCCTTTCGATTTAAGTTGCTCATTCTTCAGTGCGGGTGAGAGTATTTCTGAGAGTTCAGTTACGAGAGATCCTGCGTAGAGGAGTTCAGAGAGAAAGTATTCGCCAGCTTCATATTTTCGTCCCACAATCTCCATTCCTCGTCGTATCGCTTTCTCAGTTATCTCTGACGCTGTTGACGATCCTTGAGAAAGGATGGAAGAGAGAAGACTCTTGGCCTTCTCAGCCGAATCCAGATCTCCAATTGAGTCTGCCAGTTCTTGTAGCCTGTCCATCCTGGGCCATCTTGACGCCCTGCTTTCGTTACGATTCTACTTGCACTTACCGTTCTTTCCAAATGTTGTTGTTCGACCACAAAGAGTTAAAGCGAGACGATAATGGCGCAAAATACGTTATCTTGCTGCATCCCCTGAGGCACGGTCCATTTCAAGAAAGATTTCGATGAACTCTATGCTGGTCCAGGTACATTAATAGAGGTACGTTATTACATGCCACTGACATGTATCGAACATGCCCACACAGGCTTTGAGACAGTCAGAGAATTATCTAGTCACACACTTTCGTCAATTTAACCGGTTTTACACTTCACTCATAGGTACGTTATCCAGAAGTTACTTAGACACACCGTATAGCCTTCAGGAAGCGCGGGTGATCTTTGAGGTAGCTAACCGTCAGGGCTGTACTGCCAGAGATATTCAATTACACTCCAGTTTCGATCAAGGTTATGTGAGCCGTCTCATTGAAAGGTTGTCGAGAGTCGGACTCATAAGGAGGATGCGATCTGCTGATGATGGGCGTGCACAGAACCTCTTCCTTACATCTAAGGGTAAAAGGGCATTCAATCTGCTGAACGAACGGGCTAACAGTCAAGCACGCAAGTTGGCTGCCGGCCTGAGTGAAGACCAAATGGTTCAGTTATGTGGTGCACTTGGAATTGTTCGCCGATTACTGGACTCTGAGGCTCCTGCGGAACCGATTAGGATCCGTGAACAGCGAGTCGGTGATCTTGGCTGGGTCTTCTACCGACAGGCCAAAGCCTACAGAGACGAATTCGCATACAACCCGGCCTTCGAATTCCATGTTTGTGAAGGTCTACTGCCGTACCTGAAGAAGTATCAGCGTAAGAAAGATCGATTGTGGATGGCCATGGCTGGCGCGCAGCCTGTCGGATTTATCGCCGTGCACCATGTCACGGGTCGCCCTCGATGGGCCCAGCTGAGGTGGTTCTTCGTTGAGAGGGACTTTCGTAGCCGAGGTGTGGGTTCACGGCTGCTAAAGAGGGCGCTGGCATTCTGCAAGAAAGCGGGATACGAAGGCGTCTTCCTCTGGACCGTCAACGACCTGGATTCTGCACGTAGATTATATCAAAAGGCAGGGTTCCAAGTAACGAAAGAGCTTGAGGGATGTGCTTGGGCGTCATGGGCTCGAGAGCAGCGTTGGGACCTACGAATTCATGAGAAAGAAACTCGACCTATGCGCGTCACGCCGGATTCTTAGTATCGGTGACGAAGAACTCATTCCAGCTAGACGTCGAGTGAACGATTAGGCAAGGGGAACCTGTGAGTGCGACTCTCGATTATCCTCGTCATTCTAAGCGTCTTTCTAATCATGACTGTTTTCCTACATGCACCCTTGGTGGGGTCTGCACTCTTCTCTGTAACGTCGGATGACTCGTTTACGACAAACCTGCTTTGTGCTTCGCCCCCGTGTGGTCAACAGATTACTGGCTGGCTGCACACCAACCCTGGTAGTGTTAATGTCTATGACAGCAGCGGGAGCGTGGTTCACCTTCAGGGTGTGAACGTTGACGGCCTTGATTTTGGAACCGGGAACTCCGCGCGTAACCCTGACTCATGCAAGAAAGGCTGGAGTATTGCGGCATCCTCGTTCGTGAATGTTGCATCTTGGGGGTTCAATTCTGTAAGGATCCCAATCTCCTGGGAGAACATTGAGCCCACCCCGCCTTCACTAACTTCGAACGGCACTTGGATGCATCACTGGAACACGGCGTACCTTAACGAGCTAGATCAAGTTGTAAGCGGGTTCGGGGAGGCGCATGTTGCGGTCATCTTTGATTTTGCTCAGGTTGATGTCTCTGCTGCGTTTCAACAGGCTCCCGAGAAAGTTCAAGGAGGAGAGTGCGAGGGTTGGGGGAATCCTACATGGCTCTACTCCAGCGTAACTTCTCCTACTACGGGTCAAGAGTTGGCGACGGCAATGTGTAATTTCTTCAACGATCGATCTTTGGTCGGAAATGCGGCTCCTCCGCCGATTGAAGCGATGGAAGCAGTGGAGGGAATGCTTGCTTCTAGATACGTCAGTAATCCTACGGTCGTAGGTATTGACATGTTCAACGAGCCGTGGTTCAATTCATCTTGCTCCTCTTTAGCGGCCGAAGGGAGCCTTCTAACTAGCTTCTACACGAAGATGGGGGGAGCTATAGCTCAAGCTAATCCTAATCTGCTTCTTATTTTCGAGGATACCACACCGGGGCTAATGCATGATGCTCCTATCGTCAAATCGGCTCCGTCGTTAGCGAACGCGGTTTACGAGTTCCATATTTACACCTCGAATTGGGGGACTGCGCAACCGTATGTTCAAGGATTCCTGAGTAATGCTAAGGGCTGGGGCGTTCCAGTATGGATGGGAGAGTTCGACGCCTTTGAAGCAGGCTGTACGGGTGTCAACTGCAATCTTGATTCAAACTGGCAAGCAGACACGGAGGCAATGCTGACCTTCTGTAACTCGGAGGGTATCAATTGGGCCTACTTTTCGTATTACTCGCTTGGTACAGGCCTCCGCACTCCAGTGCCTCATTCTATGATTCTCGTCACCCTGCGTAATGAGATCATAACCAGTTGACTGTGATCGCGAGTTATCCGGGGTCGCCTGCAACCGAATCCGCGTGAAATTCAGTTTCATTTCGAGACAATAGAGAAACTCCTGAAATATTTAACGGATTTTGCATGTGAGAACAAAAAGGGACGGGATGAACGTACGATTCTGCCAAGCCAACTTAGGATACTACGTTATTCTACATAGCTCCTAGGAAGCCGAACCGTTCTCTACGGAAGAATGGAGGGAGCGGCAGGCTTCTTACTTGGATAACTTCTTTCCTAATCGCGTTAGGCCTTTGCCGACCTTGCGTCTAGCAGATCTCGCTTTTGCCTTTACCTTTCGCTTTGCCTTCTTGACTTTCGTTTTGCGTTCAGGTTTCATTTCGAATACATCCTTGGTTCGCATGGACCGGTTGGTCGTTGATAAGTATTCTGATTTCGTAATTGTTGCTGGCTGTTTGAAAATTAATCCTGGTAGTTAGCGATTATGTTGCCAACTGTTCGTTAGTTTCACTTTTTTGTTTCATCGAAATTTTCGTGATGATTAACCCTGTGAATATTACGAATATCGAGAGAAGAACAGGGGCTGTGATTGTTTCTCGAATTATCGCAAGGGCTATGAGAAGGCTGACGACGGGTTGAGCGAATTGGATTGGTGCGATACGTCCTACTCCTCCCCGACCAATCGCGCCGTACCAGGCTGCCCACCCAATTATTGATGTGAAGAGAACTAGGTAGAGGACCGCGAACCAACTTGATTGGACCGAGTTGAAGCGCGCCAGGTGAACCGTGGCAAGTCGCCAAGTCAATACTGGAGCAAGGATCACTCCAGCGATGCTGATACTCCACGCAATAGTTGGCCAGTTTCCAATTTTGGACGACGAGCGCCCACCGGTCACGTAACTGGTACTCACAAAAACGACACTCACAAGTACTAGAAGGTCGCCTGTCAGACTTGCTGTTCGGGTTCCGGATGCTTGGGAAGTGATTAGGATTGCTTCACCAACGAGAGCGACTGCGGCTCCAAGCCACCAGCTTCGTGCCAGCCATTTCCTCTCCATAACTGACCCGATGAGCCCTGTGAAGATTGGGGCTGATGCCAAGATTAGGGCAGCGTGATTTGTTGAAGTGAGTTTTTGCCCTACGGTGAAGATCAGCGTGTAACCTGCGAAGCCGGTTAATGCGGAGGTAACAAGATCTATCCAGCATTCCCTGTCGGTGGGTGCTGGAAGTTTGAGGAGCATAGCCAACGGAAAAAGAATTAGGGCAGCTGTAATCGTGCGAACTAGCCCAACGGTTACCGGGTCGATTCCTTCTACCGCTATGAGAGTTGCGGCGGGTGTCGCTCCCCAGAGTATGATGGCTACTGAGGCAAGCAAATACGGTGAAGCTCTTTCCGTCATTCAGCCGACCCACTCAATCATTTCATAGGAGGCTTTAGTAGCCAAGGCCGCAGGCAGATTAGTTACGAGAAGCGGATAAAAAGGGCGAATTTGAGTTACTAATCTTGGTGGCAACTAATTAGCAATCACAATGTTCTATCATTTGAAGAGCGTGTGGCTTCCGGAAAGACTCTTCGCGACCGGACTCCTCTAGATAGTCATGCTGGATGGAGGTCTCCGCGGAATCGGCTTGATCCGATCAGTATTCTTGAGAAACAGAACAAGACCCGTATTCCTCCTCTGGTGCCCATTCGTTTCGGACGAATGGCGCAGTCGCCGTTTGCTTTCCTCCGCGGAGCTGCAGCTATTATGGCTGCCGATCTTGCTAGTACACCGACTAGTGGTATTAGGGTTCAGGCTTGCGGTGACTGTCATTTGGTTAACTTCGGTTTCTTCGCGACGACTGAGCGTGGGCTCATCTTCGTCATTAACGATTTTGATGAGACTTTGCCTGCGCCTTGGGAGTGGGATTTGAAGCGTCTCGCTACGAGTTTCGTGGTTGCTGGTAGGAGCATAGGTCTGCGTGAGAGGGATTGTGAAGAGGCAGCGCGTGAGGTGGTTACGACATACCGTGGTCAGATGGCTGAATTTGCTGGTATGAAAGTGATGGATGTTTGGTACTCCAAACTCGATTTGGAAACTTTTCTCGCAAGAAGTGAGGATCCTAAGTTTGTTAGAAAGATGAGGGATAAGGTGAAGAAGGCAAGGAAGAGTGTAATCGATATTTTCCCGAAGATGACGACTCTAAGAAATGGTAGAGTCATGATCAAAGATGAACCGCCTCTTATCTTCCATTCCGGTGATCCTACGGAGAAGAGTTCCGCCCGCATAATTTTCAGGTACATTAGTCGATATCGTGAGTCGCTTTCTGAGAACTACCGTGCCCTATTTGACCGGTTTCGTTTCGTAGATATCGCTAACAAAGTGGTCGGTATCGGCAGCGTTGGCACTTCGTGCTACGTGGTGCTTTTTATGGCGTCACCAGAGGACCCGCTTTTCCTGCAGTTCAAGCAGGCAAACGCATCGGTCCTCGAGCCCTACGCGGGTAGAAGTTTGTACAAGCATCATGGACAACGAGTTGTCATGGGTCAACGATTGATGCAGTCTGCGAGCGATATCTTCCTAGGGTGGACGACAGGGAGGAGTATGGATCGTCATTTTTATGCGCGTCAACTTCGAGATTGGAAGGTTCGACCTGTTGTCGAATCCTTTAACGCCTCGCGTCTCTTCAGTTATGCTCAAGCTACTGGTTGGACCTTAGCTAGGGCACACGCTCGCTCAGAGAAAGCTCCGGAGATCAGGGGGTACGTTGGTAAGAAGGATATCTTCGATGACGCTATCGTGAAATTTGCTGTTGACTATGCGGACCAGACGGAACGTGATCACGCCGCGTTAGTCAAGGCAATCCGCTCCAAGCGAATAGAGGGAACCTTGTCCGAGTAGATTAGTTGCCTGGTATGAGCACGGATCCAAGACTGCTCATCATGCAGGTCATTACTAGGTTGAACATGAGAGTGTTAGAGCTGGCCGGTTGTTCAAGGGGCTCCGCTGAGCTTGCTGGGTTTTAGTGCTGATGGTCCAAGGCTTTCTTCAACATCTGCTTTGTCCATCACTACTCTGGAGTTTGTGCTTATGACTCCTCCCAGTCTGGAGATCTCTCCAATCGCCTTGTGGAAAATTTTTCTATCTTTATGCTCGACAACTATCATTACGTCGTAATCTCCGAAGATAACATCGTAATCCCTTATGGGCGATTCTTTTTCACTGCTCTTCCTCTTCAAATCGCGAACAACGCTTCCCTGCCAACCTGCTGAGGTTCTGATTTCCATGTATGCTTTTGGCATTCGTGCCACCGTCCGCATATACTCACTAATAGTATCTAAGCTTCCCCATTCCAGAGTGTTGAAGCTACCTGGAGCGCCTATACCGATCTACTAGGAATATGAACAGCATAGACACTGCAACCAACGTTATCGCGATGGGCATGGTGTAGCTCGATTGAGGATTTGCAGACTGAGACTGATTTGTAGACTGTAACTTGCTAATGGTGGTGTTTAATTGCTGCTGGATGAACGTTAGTGTCTGAACGAGCGCTGTTGTAGTGTACACCATTGTAGTTGCTTGTTCGATGGCGTTCAGTTGGATTGAATATGCGATTAGGTACATTGAGGTATTTTCAAGGAGTATGTAGTAATCTCCCGGCTGCGGCGCGACCCAGTTGAGTGTGAAGCTTCTGATTGAGTACTCAAGCTTCAACGCTATGTAGCTACTGCCGCATGGCGGATTGGCAAGCACAAAGTAATCATATTGAGGTTTCGACATTATGTAGAAGTTGAACGGGCTGCTACCCCAAACCGTTCCTTGAATTACCTGAGCTGATGCGTCAACATGGAATTCGTAGGGAACGTAGAAGCATACTTCCGGCTCTCTATAGGCTGAATAGACGCCTGGAATGTTTCCGTACGCAGCGCCATATGAGGAAGTCGTAAGCTCTTCAAGCGTAGTCGACCCGAGGGTGAGTGTGCTGAATTCTGATGTTGTTGAGAGTGATGTGACGAAGGATTGACTATGTGCTTGGTGTGTGAGGATGAGTAAGGTGAGAAAGGGGATGAGAAGGAGAAGTATGATCACGGGGGTCCGCATAGAGGCCAGACACTAACACACCTGATCTGTTCATTCTATCGTGCTGACTAGAGAAATCCCTGCGCTTTCAGTAACTCGGCGTTGAGGATTCCTCCGCCCGCGGCTCCTCTTATTGTGTTATGTGATAGGCCTACGAACCTGTAGTCGAGAACCTTACATTCTCTGAGTCTGCCAACTGTAACTGCCATCCCCTTATCGTTGTCCCTATCTATTCTAGGCTGAGGTCTGTCTTCTTCCTCCCGGTAGATGATGGGATGTTCAGGGGCAGAGGGGAGTTTCAGTTCTTGAGGTAAAGATTTGAACTCTCGCCATGTTTCAATTATCTTGTCCTCGGATGGTTTTTCTCCGCTGAATCCAATGCTTACGCAAGCTGTGTGTCCGTCAAGTACGGGGACTCGGTTACAGTGCGCTGATATTCTCATCGATTCGTAATCTATGAACCTGTTCTTTTCGATTCTTCCTAGTATCTTGAGCGGTTCTTTCTCAGATTTCTCTTCTTCACCTTCAATGTATGGTAGAACGTTATCAACCATATCGAACGAGGATGGACCAGGGTAGCCTGCTCCCGAGAGGGCTTGAAGGGTCGTAACAAGTACTCGGTTAACTTGGAATCTTCGCTTTTCAAGGGCGTGTATGGGCAGTAGGTAGCTCTGAATGCTGCAGTTTGGTTTAACTACGACAAATCCCCGTTTCCATCCGTGATTTTTCTTCTGGACAGGTATCATGTCTAAGTGGTTGAAGTTAATTTCCGGTATTAGCACTGGTACGTCTTCTGTCCACCGGTGGGCAGACGCGTTCGATACTACGGGAATATCATTTTCGGCGTACTTGTTCTCTAAATTTCTGATGGCTTGCTTCTCGAGCTCTAGTGCTGAGAAAACGAATTCGCATCTTCCGATGGCTTTGTCTACAGTGCCCGCGTCTTCAACTATGAGGCTTTTCACGTCGGCTGGGATTCTCGTCTGCATATGCCACCTCCCCTCTACTGCTTCCAAGTAGGTTAAGCCTGAGGATCTTGGGGAGGCTGCGACGTAGCTAACCTCAAACCAGGGATGATTCTCGAGCAATTTAACGTACATTTGACCAACCATCCCGGTTGCGCCTAGGACGCCGACTTTCGCCTTGTGCGTGTTGTTTCACCTGCAGATTTCATGCTTGTTCTGAGAATTAAGTCTCAGTCTGAAATGTTCTCACGTTACGGTGGAAGGCTTTGCCTTATATCGCGTAATGTGCGTAGATCAGAGGGATGCGCATGGATAAAGCAGCAGTCCTGCGTAAGAAGCTGAAGATCCCGACAAGTCGACTTGTCTCAATCAACAAGATCTTGCTTGATCCCGAAAATGACTCAATCAACAGTGTGCTTGCAGTAATCGCGAAGTATGGTTCGATTGAGGAGATCAATCACAAGTCGGAGCAAGCGCGGAAGCTGCCGAACTTGATGGCGCGTCTGCGTAAGATGGATTCGCCTTATGTACCTGATCTGGAATGGCTTATTTCGCAACGTGATAGGAAGGCATTCATCAGCGTAAGGGACTATCGTCGCAGAATACTTGGCGATCGAGCCGATTCAATGAGGTTCAAGAAAGCGAACGCCGTCACTTTGGAAATTAGTGCTTTCCAGTATTTCCCGTGGATAATTGCAGAGGCGAAGCAATCGATTGAAAACGGGGAGCTCATGCCCGGGAGATTCATTCGCGTACGTTACATGAAAGAATCCGAAGCCGATCAAGGCGATCTTCTCGCCGGGATGGCTGCTATGCAAATTATCGGCTCATCCTACGTGGATACTTTGGATACGAAGGGAACTGACGGGTCCAATGTTCATCTGGGTGGTCCTGATACTATTACGGGGTACTTCGGCGGGATTGGTGAACCGAATGAGTATGCGCTCAACTGGCTTGACGAGTTCCTGTACTACTACACGAATTACGGAATCTATCAGGCTCTGAACGTTAACGCTGGTACGATTCTACTGGGTTATCTGATCTATCTTCTCGGCATAAATAACGAATTCAAGATCTCCGTGTTTGTGGGTACCGATAACCCCTACTTCGTCCTCTGGACTCTCTTAATGGCGAAACTCTTCGCTAGACCTGATGGTACAACACCACTTATTGGCTTCAACCTAAGTAACTCGGTAAACAATAGAACGATTGAGATTGCGGCTAATATTCGGAAGTCGTTCGGATTTGAGGATGTTGTCCGCCTAGAACTGCACATAACCGAATGCTACAAGCATATTGTT
>CAZAGP010000161.1:0-7054 GCA_964484575.1 uncultured Candidatus Bathyarchaeia archaeon
TTCCTTACGAGTTCGGGGAACAATAGGCTGCCGTTCTTCTTCGCGTAGTCATTCTGAACATCAATAATGAGCAATGCACTATGCTTAGGATCAAGGAGCTCCGCATTTGAAGCTGGAATTTCTTTTCCGTATGCTAACTTCATGGCTCTCTACGACATATCGAGCTCATTATCAACATCCTGTACGCGAGGCCATCATTCCAAGAGCGGAGATACGGCATATAGATAGTCGCCCGAATTAACTGCCGGAGAGGGGTAGGCCATAATGATCACGCCTCCGAGTGGTGATCGTACACTTTCAATACTGTCTCCGTAAACGTTGACGATCTCTGCTAGAGTTTGGCCTTCAGATACAGCTTCCCCGCAATTCGTTCTTGCATGTAGAAACCCAGCTTTCTCCGATCGAATCACGTGTCGTTCGCCCAATTTCCTAGGATGGGTAGGTTTCACAGGGGCGTTTAGTAGTTTGAATCTCCTCATGACATTCAACACGCCTTCGACATGGGCGGACACCTCATGTTCTTCTAATTTGCCCAGCTCACCTGCCTCGCTTGTTATTGCAGGCACGCCGGCTTTACACGCTTCAGTCTCTGAGGAGCCGGGCACCACATCTGACTGAATGTAACTCGTTGAGAAGCATCGAGCCATCTCCTCTGAAATAGGGTCTGTCTTTCCCCCTACGACGTCGTAGTACGCCAAGTCAACATGTTCCTCAGGAATATCACCACAATGAAGGTCGATATAGTAATCTGACTTAGAGATTAGCCGAGAGAAGACAGAATGAGCAATACGGTGACTCATTGATCCGTCTGGTTTGCCGGGAAATATCCTGTTGATATTCAGTCCGTCGATGGGACAGACGAAGGGAGCTCTTGCCTGAAAACCTGGAACATTGACTAAGTGCACGATTGCAACGGCACCACTAAGTTGGTCAGGGTTGATCATTTGGGCAAGCCTCATTGTCGCTTCAATCCCCGTATACTCAGTTCCGTGCACTCCCGCAGTTACACTCAACAGCGGCCCATCGTTTACTCCGTTGATTATTGTGAACGGGATCTCTATGGAAGATTGAACCGTGACCCCGACTGCAAGCTGGCCTCTCACCTTTCTGCCCGGAGCTGCGGACACCTCACCAAGCTGAAAATTATTCTTCATCTATACCTCCACCTACTGTGCTAGACAAACGTCTCTTCCTGAAACGGTTCTGTTACTTGATTCTGTTGATTGGAAATTCTGCAACGGTTTTAAATATATGGAATTTCGAAAACATAAATGGTCGGCGTTTTGTCGAAACTAGTAACCATTCTGACCTCCGTCTTCATGTTCGCGCTTCTATTTCAGGTTCCCATGCACCCGGCTAGGGCGCAGACCTCGCCGGACACTTTCTCGATTGGATGGGATAGCTCTCCGATTGATCAGATCAACCCCATGCTGACTACTCTTTATGATGGTGGCGCGTGGGTTGTTTCGCACATCATTTATGACAAACTGGTTCAGTCGGATTCCTATGGCAATATCATACCCGACCTGGCCGACAATTGGACGTACGTTGATCCTCAAACCATAACTTTCAGCTTGGCGCGAAATGCGACTTGGCACGATGGAGTTCCGTTCACTGCAAATGACGTGGTCTTCACAATCAATCATGTGATCGCGAATCAGGCAATTTACCCTCATATTGGGCAGTATGTCCAGAACATCGCCTCTGCTCGAGCAATCGACAACTACACTCTTCAAATCAAACTCAAAGCGCCTGACGCGACATTCTTCAGCGCATCCCTACTTCAGCTAATCATAGTCCCACAGCACATCTGGGCTAGTTACACCGGAAACTTTTCTACATATACAGACCTTCCACCAATCGGTACGGGACCGTTCAAGTTCGTGAGCTGGGAGCCGAACTCCTACGTTCAACTCGATGCTAACCCGAACTACTTCAGAGGTGCGCCACACATCAAGCATTTGATCATCAGATACTACACCTCTGTTAATGCAATGGTTCTCGCGCTGCAGTCAGGGGAGATCGACCTCACATCACCCTTGTTACCGCCGACCGTTGTAGCATCCCTCACGTCGAACCCCGGCATCCAAGTGTTCACTCGGCCTGACCTAAGGTACTTCTACTTGACCTTCAATGAGTTTCCTAATGGAACCGGGAACCCGACGCTGCGTGACGAACGAGTAAGACAAGCACTCGAACACGCGGTTGACAAGAACGAGCTTGCTCAAAGAGTCTGGTTGGGATTCGCGCAAGTACTCAACACAGTGGTTCCGACATCCTTGGGCTCATGGCATAACCCGAACACGCCCGACTACACATTCGACTTGAACATGTCAGCCAAAATATTGGACGACGCCGGATACAAGGTGGGACCTGACGGCATTAGAGTAAGCCCCAGTGGTGTGAAGATGATTTACCGCATCGACGTGCCCTCCGATTACTCAGAAGAATATAGGGCGGCGCAACTAATCGCGGGATGGTGGGGACAGATTGGGGTCAAGGCGACACCACGACTCATGGACTCAGGCTCTCTTGGGAACGAGGAGGCAGCATGGCAACATGATGTTGTTCTGTGGACGTGGTCAGCAGACTTCCTAGACCCAGCATACTTCCTCAGCATGTTCACCACTTCCCAAGACATGTGCACACCTGGTTGCTTGGGTGACGCGGGCTGGAGTAATGCTACCTACGACAAGCTCTTCACGCAACAGAGCCAAGAAACAGATCCTGCCGTGAGGAAGCAAATAATCTATCAGCTGCAAGACATCCTGACCGCCCATGCCGTATACGACCCATTATACGATAATGATGCGATCAACGGATTCCGCGCAGACCTGTTTACTGGCATACCCCCAGGCGTTATTCCACCGTTCTTCTACTTCGGCGAAAGCGGCCTCTTGCTAAGCGTACACCCCATAGGAATGGCAACTGAAACAACATCATCCATGTCGACCGGAACTACCGCTACTGTAAGCACTCCGGGAATCGGTACAGATGCCATCATGGGCCTCATCGTAGTGTTGATCGTGGTCATTGTAGCAGCAATAGTATACGGCAGACGTAAGAAAGCCCAAACCTAAACCTGAAATTCCCAATCAACGAATCGACCTACCGCCCTACGACAGGTCAAGAACCCGAAAAGTGGGTTTCATGGGAATAGAATATGCGGTCAAGAAGTTAGGCCAAAGCATAGCCACAATATTCTTCGTATTGACGTTCAATTTTTTTCTGTTTAGGATTCTTCCAGGAAACCCCTTCGCACTGCTATTCAGAGGGCCCGGGTTCTCGAGAGAACTCGTAAATCAGTTGAATTCGCAGTTCGGCCTGGACCAGCCGCTATGGCTTCAGTACGTCAAGTATCTAGAAAACACTCTCGTCGGCAACCTAGGCATATCCTACACCTACCGAAGCCCAGTGCTGGACATACTAATCCCTCGCCTCATGAACACCGTGATCTTACTACTTACGGCAACCGTCATCTCCGTAGCTCTTGGAATCGGAATGGGCCTAATTGCCGGGTGGCGAAGAGGCGGTAAAATTGACCTAGCCTTTTCGACCTCAACACTTCTATTATACTCGATGCCAACATTTTGGCTAGGCCTCATCCTGCTCTTCGTCGGAGTAATCTACTTCGGCTTACCCGTGTCCGGCATGGTCTCCTTGAACGGCGAACTCGCCAATCCCTTGGCCCCCGCATCCATAGTAGACCTATTGCGACACATGGTGCTGCCTTGCCTAACTCTAGTCTTGGGGCTTACCGGTGAGTACGTGCTGATAATGAAAGGGTCGTTGCTCGATGTTTTCACCGAAGACTACATGCTCACCGCCAAAGCGAAAGGCATCTCAAACGCAAAACTCCTTCGAGACCATGCCTTCAAGAATGCAGCTCTTCCAATGACGACCCTAATCGCCATAAACCTCGGCCTCGCCGTTGGAGGGGCCATTCAAACTGAAACGATCTTCACATGGCCAGGCATAGGGCTTCTGACCTATCAAGCACTGCTGACGCGAGATTACCCTGTTCTGCAAGGATGTTTCCTAGTCGTGGCCGTCGCCGTAATTCTCATGAATTTTCTTGCCGACCTACTGTACGGATACCTTGACCCAAGAATCCGGACGGCATGAGTTATGCAGACAACAAGCCATCTACCGGTATCACGGTGGACCGCCTACAAGAAAGGCTGGACGGGTTTTTGGAAAGAATATTCACGAAACAGAATTGGAGTAGTAGGTCTAGCGCTGCTCACTTTCTTCGTTTTGATGGGTTTGCTTGGACCATCAGTCGCTCCTTACGACCCCGTTGCTGCCGTGGGTGATATCCTCCAACCTCCAACCGCACTTCATCTTCTTGGGACGAACGAGGTTGGGCAGGATATCCTTAGCCAGCTGCTTTACGGCGCCCAACCTTCGCTAATCGTGGGCTTCGCCGCCGCGGGAATTTCTGCAGTCGTAGGAAGCCTAGTTGGCCTGATGGCGGGTTACTACGAAGGATATGCAGGGGACCTATTGATGCGGTTCACAGACGTGTTCCTAGTGATACCCGCACTGCCTCTAATGGTTGTGTTAGGGGCGATACTTGGACCGACCCTCTTCAGCATCGTCATCGCAATAGCTTTGGTCGGTTGGACGGGAACCGCGCGCCTCGTAAGATCCCAAACGCTTTCAGTAAAGCAGTTAGCGTTCGTTGAATCAAGTAAGGCCTCGGGCGCACGAGACTACTACGTCATATTTTCACACATTGTACCCAACGTGATCCCCGTGATTTTCGCACAAACAGTTCTCGTGATTGCCAACTCCATACTCTCAGCGGCAGTGCTGACGTTCCTGGGATTAGGCAATCCATCAACAATCACGTGGGGCCAAATGTTGGAGTTCGCGTTCACTTCAGGAGCGGTAACCACCGCTTGGTGGTACGTTATGTCACCAGGCCTGTGCATCATGTTCGTCGTGTTGAGTTTCTCACTTGTCGGCTATTCCCTGGACGCGATATTCAACCCTCGCACCAAAAAGGCCTGAGGGGATGATGACAAGTGCTTTCAGTAGAGGGACTCAGAGTATATTACCAAACAAACCGCGGCCTATTGAAGGCGGTGGACGGCGTATCCTTTGCCGTTGAAAAGGGAGAGATAGTGGGTCTCGTTGGTGAGTCTGCTTGCGGCAAAACAACCGTAGCGATGTCGATCATGAAACTCCTGCCCACAGGAGCCCGCGTTTATGACGGAACAATCCAATTCTTGGGCAAAGACATACTGAACGCCGCAGATGAACACCTCAGAAACATTAGATGGAAACAGATATCCATAATCTTCCAAGGCGCACTGAACTCACTTAACCCAGTACTGACAGTCAGGGAACAGATATCCGAAGGAATCCTCGCTCACGAAACGGTTGATAAAAAGACGATCGACTCACGGATTGATACGTTGTTCAGATATGTGGGCCTCGACCCTGCTAGGAAGAAGGATTACCCACACGAGTTCAGCGGGGGAATGAAGCAGCGAATCATGATCGCTATGGCACTTGCGTGCAACCCTGCATTGGTTATCGCCGACGAACCAACTACCGCTCTTGATGTTGTCGTCCAACATCAGATACTCGACCTGATACGAAGCCTCAGGGAGAAACTCCAGATTTCAATGCTCCTGATAACCCACGACCTATCGGTCGTTGCTGAACTCTCTGACAAGATCGCGATCATGTATGCGGGCAAGATCGTTGAGTTCGGCGATACATTCCAAATTTTCGAAAACCCCAAACATCCATACACCCGAGCATTACTGAAGTCGATTCCTAGAATGCAGGGTTCGAAGACACGCCTCGCTTACATTTCAGGCTCAGTTCCAGACCTCACCAGACCCGTTCCTAGTTGTCGATTTTTCGAGAGATGCCCCTATGCACAGAAGCGCTGTGCCGAGGTGGAACCCGAGATTGAGCAGGTAGGCCAGAATCAATCTGTTGCCTGCCACTTTTGGAGGGACATTCAGTCGCAATGACAAACGAAACCCTCGTGGAAGTCAAGAACATCAAGAAACTATTTCCCGTCAGACGTGGATTATTCGCACGGTCCCGGGGAGAACACAGATTTGTGCACGCCGTCGAAGATATCAGCGTCGACATCCGCAAGGGAGAAGTTCTCTCTCTGGTCGGCGAGTCGGGTTGCGGAAAGACCACTCTTGCAAGACTGATCCTACGACTCCTAAATCGAACCGACGGAACGATTCTGTTTGAAGGACAAGACCTGTTCGCCGCAAGCGGGGGTGAGATGCGTAAACTTAGGCTTCAGATGCAAGCAGTATTCCAGGATCCATACGCATCACTCGATCCCAAGAAGACCATATCTCAAGTCGTATCGGAACCGCTCGTCGTAAACCATCTCAAGAAGACCGTTAACGTCCATGAAAGAGTGCGTGAATCACTTACCGCAGTTGGCTTGTCCCCCCCAGAACTGTACTTGAGCAAGTTTCCCTACGAGCTAAGCGGTGGCCAAAGACAGAGAGTAGCAATCGCGCGCGCACTCGTCATCAACCCACGACTCATCGTCGCAGACGAACCCGTCTCCATGCTCGACGTCTCAATAAGAGCGGAGATCTTGACTTTGATGCTAGATCTGAAACAGAAATACAATCTAACATACCTATTCATAACTCATGACTTAGCGGTCGCACGGTACATATCTGACCGGATGGCCGTCATGTACCTAGGCAAGATAGTGGAGATAGGACCGGCCGAAGAAATCTGCGCAAACCCTGCACACCCATACACCAAGGCACTGCTATCCGCTCTCCCCAGCGCCGACCCCAAAGCTCGACACAAAGACGTACAAATCAAAGGGGAAGTCCCAAACGCAATCGACATCCCGACTGGATGCCGTTTCCGTCCCCGATGTCCCTATGCTTTTGAGAAGTGTACGGTGGAACCTGAACTCCTCCAAGTCGGTACAGACCACTATGCTGCCTGCTATCTGGCCGAAGAAATGCGGTAGACCCGAGCGTCAGAGTCCAATTTAGTCCCGAATCAGTGCGGCAACACCCAATTGACTTTAGTGCAGAACGCC
>CAZAGP010000162.1:0-8553 GCA_964484575.1 uncultured Candidatus Bathyarchaeia archaeon
GTCCCTGAACGCAAGTATTAAGCGCAGTAAGGCTAACTGCGAGGATATGGCACGTAAGAAGAAACCGGCGCGACGGACGGGTTCGACCGTAAAGAGGAGGAAAAGGGACAGCCGGACTGAAACTAAGCGAACTCAAAACCGCGCGCTTATTGCAATTTTAGCACTTCTGTTATTTCTGCATCTAATCAATGAGAAAATGTTTGATAGTGTTACTTCAACCATGAAACCGCCTAAGAAACGCGTAAAGAAGAAGCGTAGTGGACCTGAACATAGAACTGTGAAAAAAAGGAAATCCCGGTCCCGAAGAAGATCTAGTTATGCGAAGCGTGGACGGTGAACGGTGATGAGTGGCTCTGTGTGCCGATGCGGTTCAGGTAAGCGGCCTCTAGGCTACTGTAACGAGTGTGGCATGAACTATTGCAGCGAGTGCCAATTCACACATTTGAAGATGGTAGAGAACCATTTCACAACGTGGGACGCCGACGGCCCTCATACTATAACCGACTAGAACTATTACGCTTCCGCTAAGGTCTTACTCTAAAGCAATGAATTAGTGTAGGGAAACTTCAAGATTCACATACGTTCATTCACAGGGTTTAAGATGCGAAGTAGAACAGACTTCATTCCGACTTCGCCCGTTCTAATCTTTGACGGAGTGTGCAACTTGTGTGTTGCAGCCGTAAGGTTGCTTAAAGTTCTGGACAAGAATTCACTCTTTCGACTAGTTCCGTTCCAGGCTATCCCTGACCAGGTTGGATTCAAGTATCATTTGACCACAAGGGACCTGCAGGGGCAGATGCATCTAGTTCGAGCAGACGGCGAACTGCTCTCCGGACCGCTCGCAATCTCAGAAATGTGTACACACATTTGCCCTGTCACGTTCCTTTGTCGAATCTTCAGCTCAATCGTGTTTCAAAGACTTTACAGCAGCTTAGCCAGGAGAAGATATCGGGTCTTCGGCTGTCGGCAGTCTTGTTACCTGACTCGAACCTAGGTAACTGAGGGTTTGATTACAAATTTTATTCCGTCTGGGTCGCGAAAGACTGTTTCATCTTGAGTTGCAAATCTCAACGTAAGTTCACTCGCGATTGATGGGTCCGAGACGCAGATTGTGAAGTACTCCAATCCGACCGAGGCTTCCTCGACGGTTGAACCTAACGAACTCTCCCAAGTGTTGATTCCGATGTGATGATGATATCCTCCAGCTGAGAGGAAAGCCGCGCTATCATAGTAACTCATCAGATCCAGCCCTAGCCGATAATGATAGAAGTTCGTTGACTGGCGGATTTCAGTCACTTTCAAGTGAACGTGGCCTATGACTGCGCCATCATTAATTGCCCCTAACTCATCTGTTGACGTTTCCTTTGCTTCTAACAGGAGTGAATCGATGTCAAGCGGGTAAGTGCCCATTTGAGGTGCCCCGTCAGCGTCGGATCTCCACGCAGACTTGGGCTTATCACTGTATATTTCGATTCCATTTCCTTCCGGGTCAGTCAGGTAGAGTGCTTCACTTACAATATGGTCCGCGTACCCGTCAAATGTCAAACCAACGTTTCCTATTGCAAGATACGCCTTCGCTAAATCCTCCCTGCTTGGGAGTAGTATTGCGAAGTGATAAAGCCCCGCAGAGTTTCGTGACGGCCTCTTTGCGTTGGGGTCATGCACGAGAATGATCAGAGTTCGAAATGACCTACCAGGAGCAAGCTCGGTTACGTTCCCCTCCTGCCGCACGAGTCTCATTCCAAGATCTTCCGTGTAAAACTTAATCGCGGAATCGTATTCCTTAACACGTAGTGCGACGGGTCCCATCGTCATCTTCGGGTCCATTACGAAATCTGAAAGAGACATCGCAATTGTCACACAGTGTGAAGAGCGGCTTGCACTTATGAGTTAAGGGCTCCGCTCGTAAGTGCCAGCATCAGACGGGGACATCTATTTTTAAGCAGTCTTCTTTGTCCTCTTGATGCCTACCATTTTAAGGACTGTTTGGAATCCCTTGTCTTCCTGTTTCAGTTCACGTAATTCTACGAACCCAGCCTTGGAGGCAGCCATGAGGAGGTCGAAGCCTGTTTGAGTTCTCGCAATCACCGTGGAATGGCCTTCAGGACAACCCACTCCGCCGACTGAAATGTCCGCAAATTCAGCAGTAAAGTCGTCGCACCGGTGGCAGCTGCCGCGCACGTACTGGCTAATGTCCTTCAAAGGAACACGCAGCATTTCGGTTTCGCCGCTGGTAACAATAAACTGGCCTTTCTTGATACCCACCTTAGTCAATTTGGACGCGTCTATTCCCTTGCTGGTAAGGTAGTTCTCGATGAGGGCGTCATACTTGTAACTCTCCATACAGAACAGTCCGATGGATAGTGCCATTGCCTGCGCCAGGCGTCTGTCGCCCATCGGTGATGTCTGGATGCGTCTCACTGCTCGAATCTGACATGGCGTACCGACGAGGCCGACTTTCGATTTCCCGTACTCTAGAATCGCTGATTTGACCCCTAAGAGTGTAGGGGAAGGCGTATACTTGGTTCCAGCGTTCTGAACAAGCTCTTCATATTTCGTCGCAACCTTCGGTCGAGCAAGCCACTTCTCATCTCTACCCGCGACTACCGCCGCGTCAATTACCTTAGTTTCAAGAGCGTAGGCGAGTAGCGCAGTTACAACTCCACCATCCTGAGCTCGATCCTTGATCTCAGGGTTCAACGTGCGGCCAACGAATGCTTGCCGGAATATGCCGATCGGTTCATCGGGTTTTCTTACCCGTCCGTGCAGGAATGTTTCCACATCACTGCTCGAGAATTCCACGTTGGGGCATTGATAGTAGCAGATCTCGCAAAGCCCGCAGGCGCCCGTCATCGTTGGCTGTTCACCAACTGGCCAGAGGATGTTTATAGGGCATGCTGCCATGCATGCTCCGCAGAAGCTACATGTGTCCTGACGGATGACCTGCGACATTAGATTGCCGAACAGGCGTGGTTTTTCTAGCAACATCGACCGCTTCCTGTTGCGGCGTTCGAAAGCATAATGAAAATGGCTTGTGGTTGTTTTCCATCGTTGGGACGCAGCTTATGAGAATCTTGTATAGTCCGCGCAGATCATTCCATAGTATGTTGGCACTTGATAGGAGTATAAGTGGCTCTTCATCTTCACGCGTTCTAGAATTCCAGCCAGCATAGCCAGCTGCCATAGGCTATCGGGTTTCGCTTCGTCCACGAATTTCGATTTCAACTGAAGCAGTTTCTTCAGATTGTTCTCTTGTAAGGCTTTGAGAACAATCGCATCATATTCTGCTGCGGCCTTGCTGAATCCGTATGGGCCGGACTTCTTATGAGCATGCGCTTGATCTGCGCTCGCAATGAACGCATACCTTTTCGACTGATCATTCTCCGCGACGTCTGCTATCGTTCTACCGAACTTAACATTCTGAAGTAACGGGATTTCCCGAGATGGCGTGACAATTGAGATTCTAGGCTTTCGACGTTTCTTGCTGAGAATGAACCAGAGAGGTATCAGGCTGCCCCAATCCATCGGCATGTCTGATGTCTCCCCGTCTGCGGAGCCGTAGTTTGCTCCAACGACTGGTAGGCGCCTCTTGGACGCCTTCGTCAAGAGCTTGTGGGAAAATTCAATGTCGCATTTCACTTTCAGGCTTATTGACTTCTGATTCTCTGAGGTGAGTTCTCCTGATGAATTGTGAGATGTTACGACGCAAATTTGCTTCCAGAGCCGAAGATTATGAGGAGTTGCTATCACTATCGTGTCGGGCCGGGAGCGGATAATATTATGCGCCAGTATCCTGAGACCTTGCTCGGTTTCCTGAAACCTGCGATGCAGAGTTTTCGGCCTAATTGAGTTGATGATTTCGCTGCCGTGAGGAGCTATGCAGGCGTAAACAAGCGTCATGTAGGTCAAGCATACTAAGGGTGATAGCGAAATCTAAAGAGCTCCATTTTCAATTCAATTAAGCTACGTAGTCTCGTATGTTGAGGTGGGTGCTGCCGAAGTCTATAGAGAACGAATTCCTCATTACTGTAATGAGAATATGGATATTCAGCTGAATCTATAGTCCACGACTGGTAAGACACGGTACAAATGTTGAGAGGATGCTAGATGCTCATGAAGAAAGATGTGAAAGGCGTACTCGTAGAGCTGGATGGAGATGAGATGACCCGTGTCATGTGGAAGATGGTCAAAGAGAAACTTCTCCTACCATACTTGAACATGAAGATCGAATATTATGACTTGGGTCTGCCGAACAGGGATAAGACGGATGACCGAGTAACCCTGGAGGCGGCTGAGGCCATAAGGAAGCATGGGGTTGGTGTGAAATGCGCTACAATAACCCCAAACAAGGACAGGATAACCGAGTATAACCTCAAAAAGGAATGGCCGAGCCCAAATGGGACTCTAAGGGCCGCGCTCGACGGCACGATATTTCGGAGTCCTATCCTCGTCAAGAATGTTCTACCCACAGTCAAAGCATGGAAGAAACCAATTCACATCGGAAGACACGCCTACGGAGATGTATACAAAAACCAGGAGATTCGAGTTGCAGGTCCCGGAAGAGGCGAGTTGCTGTTCACGCCTGCAAATGGGGGTCCAGCCGTGAAGTATCTTATACACGAATTCAAGGGACCCGGGATTCTGCAGGGGATTCATAACACTGATGATTCAATTCGCAAGTTCGCCAGAGCCTGCTTCACTTACGCGTTAGATCGGAAAGTGGATCTTTGGTTCTCAGACAAGGATACGATTTCAAAGACGTACGATAGTCGATTCACGCAAATATTCAAAGAAGAATCCGAAAATTGGAAGACTGCTTTCGAGCAAGCCCACCTCACTTACTTCTTCACCCTCATCGACGATGCCGTTGCAAGAATCATGCGATCAGAGGGAGGGATCCTCTGGGCCTGCAAGAACTACGATGGTGACGTCATGTCAGACATGCTAGGTTCAGCGTACGGTAGCCTTGCAATGATGTCCTCAGTCCTAGTATCCCCAGCAGGGCAATTCGAATATGAAGCCGCACACGGCACAGTTCAGAAGCACTACTACAAGCACCTTAAAGGAGAAAAGACGTCCTCCAACCCGATGGCCCTCATCTTCGCATGGACTGGAGCATTAAAGAAGCGAGGGGAATTCGATAAGACCCCTGAAGTAATCGAGTTCGCGGAGAAACTCGAACAGTCAGCGCTGGAAACAGTGGAATCAGGCACCATGACTGGCGATCTGCTGAAAATAGCCCAGCCCAACCCGAACAATAAGCTTGTTTACACTGAGGAGTTTGTGGACGAGATAGCTAAGAGCCTCAGGAGAAAGATCGACTAGGGAGACGTGGAGAATGGCTCATAAGGCAATACGTGAAGCAGACGGAAAACGAATGATCGCGCGTCTTCTCAAAGACTACACGCCAAGACAATGCAGTGTCAAAGACCAATTCATCTCCGTCGGACCTAGCACGGATTTGAAAACGTTACCTGAACAGTACCCTTGGCTGAATCAGACGAAACTTGTCGTAAAGCCTGACCAACGCTTCAAGAGACGAGGAAAAAACAACCTCATCCTACTCGACTCTAGTTGGCAGAACGCGAAGAAATGGATTCAAGAACGTCAAGGCAAACCAATAACAATAGGCAACGTAACCGGTATCCTAACCAACTTCATCATTGAACCTTTCGTTCCTCACTCGCCAGAAGACGAGTACTACCTAGCCATAACGTCATCCAGAGACGAAGATCGAATCATGTTCTACCACAAGGGAGGTATGGGTGTTGGCGACGTCGACCAACACGCCTCAGTGTTACATGTACCCGTGGGGGAAACTCCTTCCAAACAGGAAATTGAATCCCAACTCTTAAAGAAAATTCCAATTCAACGAAAACCCTTCCTGGCTTGCTTCATCGAAGGAATGTACAAGTTCTATTCCGACCTGAACTTCACCTATTTTGAAGTCAACCCGTTCATTCCAACCTGTCAGGAACTAGCATCCTGTACCGGTGACTGCTGCGCGTTCCCGTTGGACCTAGCCGCTGAACTGGATGACACCGCGGAATCAGAGAGCGGCCGCAAATGGGGACCTATAGAGTTTCCGCCGCCATTCGGAAGGACTCTAACCAAAGAGGAAGCGTACGTTGAAGAACTCGACTCGAAGACGGGAGCTTCACTAAAACTCACCGTCCTCAACCCTGAAGGCAGAATATGGACACTGGTTGCTGGCGGAGGGGCGTCCGTGATCTACGCCGACACAATCACTGACTTAGGTTTCATGGATGAGATGGCGAATTACGGAGAATATTCCGGTGACCCCAACGAGGAATTCACCTACCTGTACGCTAAAACAGTTCTCGACCTTATGACCAGGAAGAAGTCGCCAAAAGGAAAAGTGCTTCTAATAGGCGGAGGAATCGCCAATTTCACGGACGTTGCTCAAACGTTCAAAGGAATAGTCCGCGCGCTACGGGAATACAAAGATCAATTGAAAGAGAATCACGTAAAGATCTACGTACGGCGAGGAGGACCGAACTACAAGGAAGGATTGAGAATCATGAGAGAATTGGGAAGCGAAATTGGGGTCCCAATTGAAGTGTACGGACCAGAGACTCACATGACTAAAATCGTCACGATGGCAACCAAGGAGCTGGAGTAGACGACGGGCACAGTAACAATGGAGGTAAGGCCGCCGAGGAAGAGGTCGGACTACATCCTCTTCGACAAGAATACTCAAGCATTCATCTACAACATGCAGGTAACCGCAGCGCAGAGGATGCTTGATTTCGACTACGTGGCAGGCAGGGAAACGCCTTCCGTTGCCGCGTTAATTGACCCAACAGGATCCGACGGTTTCCAAAAGTTCTTTTTCGGCGCGAAAGAGGTTCTGATACCGATATACAAATCATTGAAAGCTGCGGCTGAGAAACATCCTAACGTCGATGTTCTAATCAACTTCGCCTCGTTCAGGTCCGCCGCACAATCAACCGACGAAGCTCTCTCAATCCCCACCATCAGAACCCACGTGATAATCGCAGAAGGCGTTCCTGAGAGAAGAATGAGAATACTCGCCATTAAAGCAAAGAAAATGAACAAAGTCATCATTGGCCCAGCAACAGTAGGCGGTATTGTAGCTGGCGCATTCAAGATCGGCAATACTGGCGGAACAATTGAGAACATAATTGAATCAAAATTGCATAGACCGGGATCTGTCGGCTTTGTCTCAAAATCCGGCGGTCTAAGTAACGAAGCCTACAATATCATAGCGAGAAACACTGATGGCGTCTACGAAGGAATCGCCATTGGAGGAGACACTTACCCTGGCACAACGCTACTCGACCACATCCTCAGGTTTGAAAAGAATCCTGAGATCAAAATGTTAGTCTGCCTTGGAGAAGTTGGCGGAGCTGATGAGTACGCGATAGTCGAAGCGCTGAAGAAGAAACAGGTCACTAAACCTTTAGTCATCTGGGTAACTGGCACGTGTGCGAAAGCGTTCAAGACTGATGTCCAGTTCGGGCACGCCGGAGCAAGAGCCAAATCGGAAACAGAGAGCGCCTACGCGAAGAACTCTGCCCTCAGAGAAGCAGGAGCAGCCGTGCCATACTCCTTCGACGACTATGCGGAAACCATCAACAGAGTATACAAGAATCTCGTTGACAAGGGAATCATAGTGCCACGACCAGAACCCACCGTGCCGGCCATGCCAATGGATTACGCCGTTGCAGTAAAGAAAGGACTTGTGAGAAAATCAACGAACTTCGTCTCAACAATTTCCGATGACAGGGGCGAAGAACTTCTCTACGGAGACATGACTATATCCGACGTGTTCGCGAAGGACATAGGAATTGGAGGAGTACTCTCCATTCTCTGGTTCAAGAAACTACTTCCTAAGTACGCTACGAAATTCATTGAAATGGCAATTATGGTAACAGCGGATCACGGCCCAGCAGTCTCCGGAGCCCACAATACAATAGTAGCCGCAAGAGCGGGCAAGGACCTGATCTCATCAATCGTTTCTGGAATGTTAACTATCGGCCCGAGATTCGGCGGAGCACTCGACGGAGTCGCGCAACAATTCTCTCAAGCATTCGACAACGGGTTGACCCCTCAACGGTTCGTGGATGAAATGAAAGCTCAAGGTATCCTCATCCAGGGAATCGGGCACAGGATCAAATCCATCCATAACCCTGACATGAGAGTTACAATCATAAAGGAATACGCCAAGTCACACTTCAAAGCCACACCGTTACTGGACTACGCGCTTGAAGTTGAGAAGATTACGACGGCTAAACGCGACAATCTAATTCTCAACGTAGACGGCTGCATCGGAATCTGCTTCGCAGACCTACTTAGACTGGAATTCGGAAAGGAACTCGCGGCAGACTACATCAAAATGGGAGCGCTAAATGGCCTCTTCGTTCTAGGCAGAACCATTGGATTGATGGGACACTACTTGGATCAGAATAGGCTGAAGCAGCCATTGTACAGGCACCCATGGGACGACATAGCTTACATGAAGAACTGATCAACCTCGAATAATCCCTTCCCGTCAGCTTTGTTTGAGGC
>CAZAGP010000163.1:0-5489 GCA_964484575.1 uncultured Candidatus Bathyarchaeia archaeon
TGCAGCTCATCAACTGAATCTCCATCCCATGCTGCCCTCAGTTTATTCTCATCTGCGAGGATCCGCTCATCAATCGGGGCGGCATACCCTACGAGTTCGGCCTCATTTATTGACGCCTTTTCAAGGTGTACGATTTCGGAAATATCCTCCTTCGTCGCAGGGCGAATCACCTGGGTCAAAGCCTCCTAGATGGGTGTTAGTCGCCGATTCAGTCTGGTGCGTACGCGTCGCGCACCCCAGATGAAGAGTACGATTATGATAAGGTAAACGGCCAGGTTGATGAACCTGAATGATGAGACGACACTTCCCCATGAGGACCCAAGCCACCATCCTATGAAGACGAGTGCCATGTTCCATGGTAAGCATCCTAACAACGTATAGAGTGCAAACTTCTTCGGGCTCATGCGGCAGGCGCCGGCGGGGAAGGAGATTAGGACGCGTGCGGTCGGTACTAATCTTAGGAACGCGACTGCCGCAGATCCGTGCGCATTAAACCATGCTTGCGTTTTCTGGAGAAGTGCAGGCTCAACATATGGTATCTTGGATTTCCCTGCTATCAGTGGTTCACCAAGTCTTCTGCCCACGTAGTAGTCTACGAAGGAGCCTGCTAAAGCTGCGATTGTACTACAGATGATTACCCTCCAATATTGCAAAACACCTAGGAAGACTAGGTAACCTGCCAAGGGTAGGATGACCTCGCTAGGAACCGGGAACGCAGCAGACTCAAGCAGCATTAAGAAAAATATGCCATAGTAACCTGCGCCTGAAGCTAGATTGATCAGGTGCGTCGGTAAGCCTGTGATTGCGCTTATGATTACTTGCGAGCCTTCCAGCCCACCGCTCTCGACTGTATCCTCAAGGTAGCTAGTCACCGTGAATGCGACGGGAAAGATTACGATCAGTGCGATGAGCAGGTGTCGAAACCGCTTCCCTTGTGATATCGCTCCTACCGTCATCTGCTGTTCGCTTCTCCCGGGTGCGTAGGATTTAAGCGGAACCAGTTTGAGTAACTGGTTCGCAGTCCCACCTAACTCTCAGTACTGTTCGATTCAGGTGCTGCGCCTTAGCCGGTCAAGTATATGTTCCCTGTTGAGGGGTCATAGTGGATTGGAATTTTCTGTAACGGGAAGGGTGCTGGTCCACTCAAGACTTGCGCATTGTTGTACGGATCGTACACCGCACCATGACAGGGACAGACAAGGTCCTTTGCTGAAGGGTCGAACTGAACTTGGCAACCGGCGTGCGTGCAGATGGTGCTATACGCTACAAACTCGCCGTTGTCCAAATGGATCAGAACGATTGGGCCAAATACCGGGTCGTTGACGGTTAACGATTGGTCCGCTGGAATGTTCGTGGCATTCGCTAGGAGTTGGCCACTATTCGAGCTGGAAGTTGGCTGAGCAGCCGGCGGTGACTGCAAACTGCTGGATACGGTGGATTGTTGAACGATGGAGGTATTCTGCACATTCGATAAGCTTGACTGTTGACCAGGGCCTGCTGCGAACTTAAGTAACCATAGTCCAGTGACGGAAACTGCTGCGATTCCAATCATAGCTTGGATGATTCTTCTGCGTTCTCGCTGATGTTGCATTCTGAGTTGACTAGGCGCGCGGGTTTGGTTGGATCGGAAGGCTGCGCGGGAAAGTAGCATGGGAACCTTCGGCTGACCCATGAAGACTGATGACGCCACTTCCCCCGGAACCTGCATGCCATACTTACTCACCAGTCGCTCAGCAGCCTCATTACGCTCTTTCTCGGTCAATGTGTTTCAACTCCATGGCGGTTAACGAGAGTTTCAATTCCCTTCAGGAGCCTTGGTGTATCGTTTCGGTCTACTCCTAAACTTATGACGAATGCGCGAACGAACTCTAGTATGGTCACAGTCTCACGGTGTGAAACGAACTGCTGCTTGATTCGTTCGAACGCCTTATTCACTTCCGACACTTGGTTCGGGTACAGGTTAGCCTTCTTCGCAAGCGTGACCGATGGTCCGTCTACTTGCTGTGGACTCACATGAACCGCACTTTTTCGTACTTGGACAGACGGCTGCCCAGCTACAAGCCAGCTTAAGGAATGAACGCGGGAAGCCAAAACACCATCCACGCTTTGCTTTGTCTGTGGGCCCGTCAAGAGCAAAGTCAACCAGCACATTACGAAGACGATATCCGAACCAAAGTAAAAGGGAAAGGCGCTCCACGTAGCGGAGAGGAAGAACGTGAAGTTGAGCATGAGACCGGCTACTGCAGCAATCCTGGAGAGAAACCCGGTCAAAGTTGCAATTCCAATAAGCACCTCGCCAACAGCAACCATCCAACCAAAGTAGAGAGCGTTCGGTGCTACCACACCGATAAGGAAGTCGTGGATTGGTGACCCAACAGCGTATTGCGAGATCAAATGCCCGATATATCCTGATTTTGAAGGGTCAAAGTAGGAGGGGTCAGTCAAATGTTGCAGTCCCGCGTACACGAACGTAAGGCCCATGAACAGGCGCAAAGGCCAGATTAAACTCAGCGAGACTAACGAGCTGCTAAAGTCCTTGCCTTGCGTATGGTCCATGAAATGTCACGACGTGGTAACCCTGACGGGTAAATATTCACGCATAAGGAGGCCACAACTCTGACACCGAATCAACCTTAGAGATTTACCGTGTCTATCGTAGTCTTGACCAATCTCACGTATTCTCTCATGCCTACAACAGGTCTTACCGATCATTGACTGCATATCCTTCGAACCTGAAGCAGTAATCGCGTAGACGGTCTTAATGCTACATTTTGAAAGTGCCATTCAAACCGTAGAATGGTGTCTTTCAAACCGTTGAATGACGTTAACCTACGCTAATTTGCTTCTAGGCTGATAGCCTGCGCCAGACTTTGATCGTCTCGTACCAGAGCACGATCACGGACAGGGAATAGACAAGTGTCACAGCATCATCCGTGTCAAGCGGAGCCCTCCAAATCAGAGAGATGTAAAAAGCTAAGATGATCGTAAATACGAGAGTGAGGAAGAACATCTGCGGAATAATCCGCTTACCGAACTTCACATATCCATCAATCAGATCCGCGGAAATATCATTCACTGCAACATATCTACCATCGTCGGTCCGTTTGACGTTCCCAGCCTGAACGAGCCTTGACAAATGGTAGAAGGCTAATGAGGGGGTGGAGAGCTTCAACGCGTGCTGGACGTCTCTCAGCTCGCAAGGCCCGTTCTTCAGCACAAACAGGTACACGCGAACCGTGTTCCCTCGGATAGTCGGGGCACTAGGCTTAGGTCCCATGCTGTCCTCGTTGCCTCCCAACTCGCGTGAACCACTTCGATGTGCCTAATCCGAACTACGCCGCTCATCCTTTAAACTATCATTCCAAAAGCTTAGGACGCCATGTCTTCGAGTAGATATTTTGGAAGTTTGATACCTGATTTCACAACTTCTGATCTCTTTACCGGAAGGTAGGTGGCTTCAAATCTGCCGTACCGTTTCGACCTTAGGGATTCGCTTATGGTTACCATGTGCAGCCCACGTCGTGTACGTTTTGCTATTCGTGATCTTGCGCGGAACGGGATTCCAACGGGTGGTGAGTCCACCTCGCGGAGTATGGTGGTGGCTCCGCAATGGTGGAGAATTCCACTGAGCGTGAGCGCTCCCCAGTAACTGGTCTCCCTGAGAATCATGTAATGCAAGCCTGGATGGAGGCAGCCTGGCCAGCCGACTTCATCCCTTCGCGGAGTATACTGGCACCACACTTCGTTCCCATGGCGTTCAAATGAGAGTCTTAGACCTCTGCGATGTCGCGGACCGCAACCGAAACATGGGCTCTCCAACGGATTCTCAAGCTTCACCAGCACGATCACCTTACGCCACTAACGCTTCAACGAGGGAAATCTAGCTATCGGTTCAAGAATAATCCAATATGTTCGTAGAGCGCGTGCGCTCGCTTAACTGAATCGCTTACCAACAATCCGCGAGAGCTAATCTAAGCTTTAGCGCCATCTCGGATGTTCTCTCGAAACCGTACCGAAGGAATAACGTTTCACCCTTCTTGCTCGCGTGAAGCATGACCCGGGAATAGCCGTTCTTCTTACTCCATTTTATGGCTTCGGCTAAGATTCGTGTGGCTATTCTCATTTCGCGAAATTTCGGATCTGTGTACATTGACAGAACGTATGGAACAGTCGTCCGGTTTACTCCCGGAATGGGCCGAATCGGCTGCAACCATAAACACGCGCTCGCGATTATGCCGTCACCGGATTCAGCAACCCAGCCTAGAAGTCTTCCACTCCGAAGGCGTGTCCCGGCCCATCGCCGGTAGGCCGTGTCATGTTTCCGAAGGGCTGTCCTATCACGGATTCCCATCTCCTCCCACATCTTCCTGCGATGATTGACAAGTGTCGTCAAGTCTCTCATTGAAGCTCTCCTGATGGTGACCCGTTTGCGGACGCTTCCCAACTCAGACTCCTTCAGCTGTTTAGTCGGGGATGAGATATTTGAGATAGAGTATGATAGGTCGTCAAGAAACGCGTTTCAGCGACGCAAGCTAACCAAGGGTCGCACTTGCCATCAGCACCGACCCCTCCATTTGCCCATTCGGAAGGTAGACTAGTAGCACGCTTGAGTATACGGTTTGAGGGTCAGTTGGGAGGACGGAAGAGTATACTCCGTTGCCTTGACTATCCGCTGTAAATTCTGAACCTGCTGCGTTCAGCGTGAACGGGAGAATACTCATGTGGGTTCCGGTGGTTATTCCTTCAATCATGTAGGTACCGCCCGCCTGCAGGCCTTGCGCGCTTAGGAAGGCCGCGAATTCTCCTCCTTGTAGTGGGCTTAAGATGAGCGTGACGTCATGAACATTTGTTCCGCCAGTCGGAGTTAGCGTAATCGTAACCACAGGCCCCGTTTGAGAGGATGTTGAATAGGTCGAGTAGACCGGATAACTTGTTGTTGTGATAGTTTGGTAAGCGTAGCCAGGATTATTGGAATAGTAAGGGTAACAGTTGTTATAGTATTCTCCATAGCAGGAACAGTAGTTGTACCCGTAGCCTGGGTAGCAGTAATTGTACCAGTTTCCTCCTTGAAAGTAGTAGCATGAGTACGGATAGTAGGGGTTACACCAGAATGCTGAGCTGCTTTCGGTTGAACTCGTGACGGTGACAGTTGAAGTTGTCGTAGATGTTACGGGCTGAGTTGAGGAGCTGCTCGAAGTTGAGGCGGTTGAGGATTCGCTTGAAGTGGACGTGACGGATGAGCTGAAGGCAGAGGTAGTTGTCGTAGAAGATATGGTTGTGATTGAACTTGTGGAGCTTTCGGTAGAAATTGTTGACGATGCATACGTTTGGGAGGTTTGTGAGGTTTGGGAGGTTTCGGACATGGACGTCGAGATAGGGGTTGTGGAAGATTGGGAAGTGGTTGAAGTTTCTGTGGTCAACAGGCTTGTCGAAGTTACGGTAGTAACGGTCTGGGTGGACGTAGTTGGGATCTGTGTCGATGTTGTGAG
>CAZAGP010000164.1:0-5618 GCA_964484575.1 uncultured Candidatus Bathyarchaeia archaeon
GCAGATGCGGGAGCCGTCAACTTGAGCGTGTTCAACAGAACTTGGTCGAGTGCTCCGATTGCCATACGAAGCAGTGGAGTATACTAAATCTGGAAGAAGGGACGCAGGATTCCTTATCCCACGTTCTCTCGCCAGGACTCATGAGAACCATACTGGTCCGGCTGGGTTTCCCGCAACGTGCATTTGTACGGTATATCCCAAAAGCAACTCAATTCTACTGGGTCAGGTGCCTTAGATGCAAGAAGATCTCAGCAGACTATGCACACGGCTACTCCAAGTATTTCATCTGCCAGTTCTGCCAGTCCGAGATCAGAGCGCTCTAGGCAACTGGCTCCAGCATAAAGTAGAGTTATGAATCTAGTCCTGTAATCTTACGAATTTGACCCTAGATGAGACACGAATTATACCCTAACGAGTGGGTGCCGGAGCATGTGTGGCGGCAAGTCAAGCATTCCATCGCAATTCCCTGCGTAGACATAATCCTCGAGAACTTGAACCGGGAGATCCTGCTTGGTTGGCGTAAGATTCCACCGTACTCTTACGTATGGGCGACGCCTGGAGGGAGAGTGTTGCGCGGTGAAAACCTCCAGGACGCGGCAAATCGGATATTGCGCGAGTATGGCGTCAACGCTGACGATCTCTTCCTGGTGGGCGTTTTTCCTATAAAGTTCAAAACCCGAGCGGACTTCACCGTCTGTGTAGCATCGAGCAAGCCTTCTGGAGTACCAATAGCTGACGGGCACGAATTCAGCAGCTTCAAGTGGACAAGCAAACTACCATCAAGGACTGGAGCCAACTACGTTAAGATGATACGACGGTGGCGGTTACTACGAGGAAACCGGCCGGCCTTATGGTTCAACAAGATCTACTAAGTGTCCATATCCGAATGAACATTTTACGCCTGCCTATGCCGACTTATGTTTAGATTCGCGTGCTACGATATGCTGCCCTATGTTCATTTGTGCTCTGAAGAACCCTCAAGTCACGTATGATTAGAGGTACCAGTTACACGAGACTTACCCGGCTAGACACGAACAGTGCTACAGATGTGAAATGGATACTTCTTGGCCTGACACCATCTGGTCAATGATGAGTGAAGGAAAGTATTACTCGATAAAAGATTTGGTTAATCTCTCCGGCCAAGATGGATCATTCGTTGCTGAAGTCGTAAGCTTCCTAGCTAGGTACGGGTTCATTGAGCGAGCAGGCTGGGATGATTCCATTTACACCAAGTCCCCGATTGTCATCTCGCCCGGCAAGTCAGTTGATCTACTGAAAGAACTTGTGAAGAACACTACTTGACGAACTCTCACTGAGCTTCGATAACTAAATGATGCTAGGTTAGGATCCGAACGAAAAAAGCAGTTCTTGGTTGATGTATGTGAAGAAGTAATTATTGCCGTCACTTAATCCAGCACTGGCCGTATTCACAGGCTTCATGATTCTCCATTAGACATTGGGCGCATTCGCAGGAACATTCATGCACTCCAGAATCCATGATTTCGGACAATGCTCTCTGAGGTCTGCAGGGTTAGACAAAGATTTAGGTTGACTGAATGCTTGAAGGAGGTACAGGAATAGACTTTGATTCTATTCAGATCGGCAAGCGAAGAATTTGACACGAGTACGTTTCTGTCAACTCACGTCCTTAGAGCTTCTTGAGCAACCGTTCACCGGCTGAATGGTTTATGAGTGGCCCATTCACGATTTGACTGTTGCTGATTATCGCAACGTTCCCTTCCACAGTCTTAATCCAAGTATTCCGGAGTCCGATTTTGATAACTTCACCTTTAGTTCCACTGTACTCGATTAAGTCTTTGACTCGGAGTGTATTGTCGTGCAGAAGGAGAATCCCCGCTATCATGTTCGACAAAGTCGTCTGCAGAGCCAGAGAGAGCACAATAGCAGCAATTCCCGAAATTGTAAGGGTTGTAAACTCCGAAGTTAATCCTGAAAGGTGAACAACAGCTATGACCGCGAGAACAACGAAGACGGATGCTATGCCCTCCTTGATGAGGCGAACTTGACCTTGATTGACTCCCGCTCTATTGGCTGCAGCTGTGACAGCGCGTGTTAGAAGTTGATTGATCAACCAGAAGACTGCGAGCACTACTCCAACGTTAATCAAAACCCCGAAAAATGAAACAGTCAACCTTAATCACTAAGCTAACTTCACGTTCTTGGGAATATATGCTCCATGAACCTTTTCCGATATGGGCTGACGTTGCTCTTGAGTAATTCACTTAGTATGTAGTAACTCGTGTCAAAGCTGGTCTGATCCTCGTTCCTAAACTTCAAGACAGGCATCCGTGTTGAAGGTTCCTGCCACGCCTTATCCCAAGCCTCGCTTGCTCCCAGAAGGTGTCGCTCCCGGTTTCGTCTATCCAATTCAGCCTTATTCACGATCATCACGACGAGTAGCCGAACAACGTCATCAACATTCGTCCCGAGGAGGAGGTTACGCGTGGAATTTTGGGGAGCAGTGCAGTCTAGAACCACGTTATGTCCCTTTCGGAGCGCCAAGTCACGCAGCGACGTTAGGCACATGTAAACGAACTCTTCCTCGAATGAGGGTTCACTTGTTCCGTAGAACATTGCACGAACATCATCCACGCTTAATCTCACGAAGCTCGGATTATCAGACACTAGCCGTCGTGCTAGTACCGTCTTACCGGAACCGGGATAGCCGCTCAGCACGATATTCCAAAGCTTCTTTCTAAAGCTCAAAAGTCCCAGCTTCCAAGCAACATTGTGCTTTCCCTTCGAACTGAAGGTAGATTGAGTTTAAGATTAAAATAACTAATCAAGATCGCTCGCGAAAGATCTCAAATATCGGAATATGAGGTATACGTGGCGAGCGAGTCATGTCTGAACGCGTTACCGTCGACCGAAGGGAGTTTGAGGCATTCCTCTCAGACAATCAAGCACTTCTCGAAAGATCCCAGAAACTCATTGAGAAGATTGACGCACTCGAGAAGATGAATAGGCAGCTGCGTGAGGAGCTGAAAATTACGAAGGAAAAACTAGACGTACTAGAGTCTACTATGAACACGAGCAGGAGTCAATCAGACGAGTCTCTTCGTAGAGCCCGTGAGACTATGGCGCGTCTTGTTCGAGAGTCGGAAAAGTGGACGAAATAGGTTGCTAGTGAAGTTGCGGTTTGCGCCCGCACCGGTCACAATACTTGTCACCGCGTGATAGCTCACGGCCGCAAGGACAGATGAGGCCGCCAAAGTCCGTTCCGCAACCAGAGCAAAATCTGCTCGCCTCCCTGACTGGAAAGCCGCACCTCCGACAAGCTGCGTTTGACGCAGACGTATGACGAGGTCCTCCCAACTCGATGAGGCGTCGCCGAATAGACTCCGAGAAATCCAACCCCGACTTATCCGGCTGTGCCCGCTTGACCTCTTCTACTCCGCTTGCAACCATGTCTACTCTTTCACCCGTGGAAGGCGAATTAGACCCAGCCCCTCTAAGAGCCTCATTCTCCTCACTGAGCGCCTTGACCTCAGCTTGAGCCTGTTTCAGTTTACTTAGAACGAGTTCATAATTCTTCGTCAATTCTGAGAATTCGGAACGAAAAGCCTCCCACTCGTCTCTATCGACCTGCAGAACGGGACTCAATATTCTCGGATGGTTTTAGGGGGCCTATTACAAAAGCATAATGCTCCACGGCAGCCCAAAATGGAACTGATCTTATGCTGGGTAAGGTATTTTTAGAAAATTTCCATTAGAATCATCCAAAACTCGTGACGTCGCACTAATGCACCTTTCTAAGTGGTGGTTGTATACATTGAGGTGAAGACAGTCGTTATGCTACTTGTGTGAGTCACGATGACAACTGTGCAGTTGCAGGATTTGGCGAGTGTGACATTTGACGTACTCACCGTTGTACTCCTATCTTCATTCTTAGTATGCGGAGGGTCCTTTGGTGAAGGAGCTGGCGGCCCCTTCGGGTGAGGAGGTTCCTTAGTGTGACAAAGTGGAAGCGCAGAGGAAGCATACCCGATTGTTGGGAGGATTACTTCAGCTACGCTGATCAACGTAACGAGCATGAGGATGATGCTAATCAGACTCTTCCCTTTCAACGAACATTCTCGAGAATCCACTGTCCAACTTTGAATATGGATGTCTTGTGAATCAGATAACTAGCTCCCGAAACCAGGTTGGCAACCCAGATGATTGAAGCAATTCTTCGGTAACCGCGCTGGCCCTCTCACTAACCTTTCTTCAATGAACTACTCGAATTCTGGAAAAATGTGAAGCGATCATCAAATAAATGATGATTTCACGCGAGACCTTTGCCTTACCTTTACTGTAGAGTATCTTCCAACTACTTTTGAGAGTTTGGAAATGCATTCACCGAGATCTAGGGTCCACCCGCTCTTGTCGTTATAAAGCTCATATGAGATTGTCTGCGTCTCCCGCCCCGCGAAGTTCAATCGTACTGACCCGTAAGAGGTTAAGAAGTCTGACTTTGTCAATGATGAGAAGAACGTGAACATGTTCATCAGTTGAGTTTCCGGAATGTATGTTCGAACGAGCAGTGAATTCCGCTTCAGCACTTTCGCGACGCTGAGAACAAAAGGCAACTGCCTTAGGAACGAGTAGAAGCTATTCATCTTCTTACTACTGGCAAAATCCAGCAAGATCTCGTGATACGCGGATATCTCAACGGGGAAGGCGTGAACATCAAACGCGTACCTCGCGGTTAATCCTGAATTACTAAGCTTATCGTAACGATACTTCACGGCCGCGACTGACATCCTCAGCAATGGTGAAAGGTCCGCTAGGGGTCTGCGGGCGTTCTTTTCAAGTTCCTTGACGATGAGCAGGTCCTTTTGATCAAAGAGCATTCGATAACTCTGCGGGTCCTCGATCGTCTTCTCAACCTTCTGCTTCTGTACGCCCCTTAACCATTCCGTCCATTCGAAGGACCATTGTTTGGTTCTCGGATCATAATACTGGAAGTTCGGAAAGTTAGGCCGCATCTCTCCTGTGCAGATGATTTTAAGTTTGGTGATCACTCCTTTCTCCGTGATGGTCCGAAGGTATCTCTTGAAGTGTCTGAGATACTTGCTGGGTACGGCATGGGCGGAGAGGGCTGTATAGCTTCCTTCACATGAGTTGATGAACCGCCAAAGGTTGGGAAGTTTAAGCGCCTCATTCGCTGCCGCTTCATAGCCCCGGGCTGCTGAGGCCAGCACTACGACTCTTACTAAGCCGAACCGGGAAGTCTCTGGTATAACATAAGCGACCCGACCAGTCTTTGCTTCCAATTTAGCTACTCGATGGTAGACTGAAGTGAAAGGTATTTGCGTCCTTCTTGATATTTCAAGCAGATTCCGGGGACCGTGAGTCCACATCGAGGATAGAATCTTAATGTTGATTGGGTCGAGCTGTTTTTCCGTCTCGCTGATTCCTTTGAAGTAGTTTGGTAACTGAACATACTTGCTCTGCAAAATTGGTCAGCACGTGTGCTACTCAAATAACCACCGCGTCGCTTTATTCTTTTTTACCTAATTTTCAGGTAGTTTAGAATAGCAGATGAATTATGGTGTGAGCTCCCCCGCCGCCAGAATCTCCCGCGCTGACTGTCGCCAAGCACAGTGTTAACC
>CAZAGP010000165.1:0-2808 GCA_964484575.1 uncultured Candidatus Bathyarchaeia archaeon
CGCAAACGCGAGAAAGGATGAAAGATACGACGGCGTGTTTTGGGTAACCCTGGAAGACGGTTCAAAGCGTCTTGCTACTAGGAACCTAGCCCCGGGAGTGACCGTTTATGGGGAAACCCTTGTCAGTGACGGAGATAACGAGTACAGAACTTGGGACGCGTACAGAAGTAAACTAGCCGCGGCGATCCTAAGAAACATAAGTCATCTACCGTTGAAGAACGGTTTCAGCGTACTATACCTTGGATCAGCTTCGGGAACTACAGCCAGCCACGTTAGCGACATTGTCGGAAATGGAGGAAGAGTATACTGTGTCGAGTTTGCCCAGCGAAGTATGCGAGAACTCATAGACTCATTATGCCAATGCCGGTCAAATGTGTATCCTATCCTTTCAGACGCACGGATGCCGGAGAGGTACAGAGCGCTTGTTTCCCCGGTTGATCTGATCTATTGCGATATTGCTCAGCAGCAGCAGGGGAAAATTCTCGCAGATAATGCGGACGCGTTTCTGAAGCCGGAGGGATCAATCTTGATCGCCATCAAATCAAGAAGTGTCGATGTCACTATGGAGCCAATAGACGTCTTCAGACAAGAGATTAAAGTTCTTGAACAACGCAACTTCGAGATTCTTCAGACCATCAGATTAGAGCCTTACGAGCAGGATCACGCAATGGTCTTAGCGAGAAAAACGAGAAGAGACTCCTCGTAAGAGGATACTCAATCTTGCTATTGAACGCTGTGAACGACCACCATGCCAGAAACGGATTCTGACAATTTAGGCTTAAGCTCGCCTAACGAGTTGACCCATTGTTGCGCAAGCAGATTTGACTTAATCGCGCCCACTTCTGTCTTGAAGAATGTTATCGTAATGAGCCGCCCTTTCCCGGCGTCTAAAATGTCGTACGATACGAAACCGCTGACTTGCATTAGAAGCGGGATAAATTCGCTCTTGACCCGCCTAAGTATTTCCGGGACAGAACTTACAACCGTATCATAATGCCTGACGCTTGCAAACATGGCAACACGATCATTGCATTCGCGTAAAAGACCTTAGTATGGAGATAGCTGTCCACTCAAGATTTTTCCGGATTTAAGTCAAATAAATGCATTAACGTGAGCTTGACCAGTAATCGACGAAACCTAAAGATGAACTAATCTTAGGTTGTCCAATATGCGAACCATAACAATGTCTTCGTGATTGAGATGTCCGATTCCAGGTCTGCCGTTGACAAGGCATTTGAAGCGCTTATTGGCCATGAGATTCAGAGATTAAATAGTCACCTACCGAAGCAGACACATTCTTTGAAAGATCTTCTGGCAAATGATGGTGACGTAGCGATAGACGCCGTAGACGGTTCGAGACTCCTTTTGAGACGCACCGAGCTCCAGGTCGTTGGCAGCATCTTACCAGTCGAGTATCACGAAAAGCTTAGGATTCCCTTCATAATCTTACGTAGGATGGAGCTGGGAAGATCAATCTACACGGTGTTAGGGGACCGACTCGAAGCCTTTACCATTGAGAAAATTCTCGGACGAACGAGTGACTCTTTTCATGAGATGTATAAGCATAGAGAACAGGTGTTTCTGTATCGGCCAGAAGTTGCTGAACTCGTCGCGAAATTTCACAGCCTTGTCGTGATCGGGTTTGGTATCCCTCAAGAGTTATCAGATTACGCACGAAACCGAATTTGAGCGAGACCATCCTCAATCTCCTTGGCTGTCTTCCACGACAATCGAACTATCGGTGGGTAGGAATCGTGGCTCTGTCTGTATCGTCTAAGGAAATTCATGGTCTTCTCATCCGTTATGTAACCAGATCCGAAGTCACCGTACTCGGCATGTAGCTGATGGATTACTGAATCACGATGGACCTTAGCGATAATACTTGCAGCCGAGACTTGCGGATAGTTTCTGTCCGCATGATGTTCTGAAATGATCCTAATACTCTTTAGGTCTTCGTTGAGGAAACCACGGATGTCTTCTCCGTACCTTTTCTCGTTGACATCAGAAGCGTCAACATAGACCTCAGCTGGGCGTAACTCATCTATCACGTCTGCCATCACCTTTGCCTCTAAGAAATTCAGCTTTCTAAGTTTACGACCATGTAAGACTACGTCATCGATCTCCTTTGGTTGAATTTCCCTTAAACACATTCGTGAAACCAGTCCTCTAATGCTCTCAGCCAGCCGGGTTCTAGTGTTCGGTGTTAAGAGCTTGGAATCCTTCACACCCAGATCAACCAAGTCTCTGATACGGTCCCGCGGAAGAGCTACTCCGCCGATGACAAGAGGACCAATTATCGGTCCTCGCCCTGCGTCGTCGATGCCTGCAGTCCACTCCACGGAAAACGCCTAATTTCAATCAAGATCAGGGCTTTGGTAATTAATAGCTGTGATTGTAATCTACTAATGACATGTGCGCTGTACGCTTCTTCCTCACGGGACAACCTGGAATTGGTAAAACGACAGCAATCCGAATTATCATCAGTAATCTCGAGAAGCGGGGAAAGAAGGTGGGAGGAATGATTTCAAGCGAAATCAAAAACCGTGGAGCAAGAGTCGGATTTCAACTTGAAGATATTTCCTTACATAAAATTGGAACATTAGCGCACTCGCAAAAGTTTGATGACTCAAGCCCGACTGTGGGCAAATACTTCGTAAACTTACGTGATATAAGCAGGATTGGGGTTACGGCCATTAGGGAAGCAGTCAACTCGGCTGATGTTATAATTATAGACGAAATAGGACCGATGGAGTTGAAATCAGAAGAGTTCATTTCGGCTGTCGAATTCGCACTCGCCTCACAGAAAAG
>CAZAGP010000166.1:0-3819 GCA_964484575.1 uncultured Candidatus Bathyarchaeia archaeon
CACGCCCAACGGATCAAGCAAAGCCCTACTTGACTTAGTCAAGTGCCGAGGCGTTCAAGCCGCAAATGCCAGAGTCCTGCTCAAGGCAAATAATAATTTGCGCTATGAATGGGCAGAGTCGCATAGAAGTTAACTTGCTTGTTTTTTTGCAGAAGGACCTTTATGCCAAGACGATGATTGTCTACGCGGAGTAAGTGAGGATATTGTCTCAGGGAACTTACGTTTGTCCAGCCTGCCACCGCTTCTTCAATACGAAGGAAGAACTGGAAGAACACGCAAAGACTGCTCACTCAAAATGATGATACGCAGGTACGGTTGATTTGGTATTATTTAACATGAGCGAGACAATAAAGGCAACTCCTGCCGAAGTGCAGAAGCTCCTTAGCGACTTCGAAAGCGCCCCCAAAAGGTCCAACTTTTGGAAATCGGTCAGGCTCGTGAAACATGAAAATGACTCGTCAATTTATGAAACATCAGAAGAGGTCGAGGGGAGGAGGTTGAAGTCTACAACTAGGGTTACAATGCAGGCCCAGGGAAGAGTGGACCGAATTATTGAAGGGGACGGAGAAGGTTCGAGGCTGAGCTATTCAATCTTACTTGTGCCCGAGGGGACCAAGCTCACCCTCGAGGGTGAACTCATACTGCCTGGTTTCGCTCAGATGCTGACCGGTACTGCGGGAAAGATCCTTGGGGAAATTGTGGAAGGAAGAATCGAACCAATGATAAGAAAAGAGCTGGAAATAGCGAAAAGGATCCTTGAGAAATCATAGCGTGCGCTTCAAATAAATAAGCAGATAAGATTCCTTTTCCCGCACTCGTCGTCTCAGCTAGGCTTCTCTTGGGTGCCCGCGTATATAGGATCAATTTGACCGTGCGCTAACATCTTAGTGTAGTGGGGGCTCTCTTCGCTTACTTTCATCTTAGCATGAGATTTCAGTGCTTCCTCACTCGGGAAAATGGCGCCGCACGCGATGCACTTGAAATTTCCCATTAAATACACACCTCCTTACTACTTATGAGATTGGTACTTATCGCGCTTGGTAAATAACGTCCACGTACGCCTCTGGCGGATTCACGAGCAAATGCAAGCAATGCGCTTGCTTGCGCAACCTATCACTCGATCAGTCGGAGCGATGCCCTCATTCTGCTGTCGAAAAGAATCTGCCTCCATCGAGTATCAGAGTTCTGTCCCTTCATCGACCTTGCTCTGATCACGTTTATGATCTCGCCATGATGCTCTCGCACTTTGACCTCGAAAACGCCATCCGCAAGCTGTTTCATTTCTTGATAGAATTGTGGCGGATGGAAGTCCATCAGCATCCCAATGATCATGACTGTTCCTTGAGCTCGCCACGTTCCAGCTACTTTTCTCGAGAATTTCGAGAACGTGTTCTCATTGAGTGGGAAGTTTGAGAAGGATTCGATAATGACCAAAGTTCCTGCGGGCCATTGCGGTGCAGACTCGCTAATCACGATGGATACTTCGTTAAGGTTCGACGCTTTAGCCTGATATCTCTCGGTAGATTTCAGGCTCATTAGAGCTGAGTATGTGTCAAAGAGAACCGCATGATCCTTCGCTTCGTATTGTTCGACGTTTACGTCAAGATCGTTGAATTGCTTTCTGATCTCATTCACAGGCCTGGAGGAGACCAAGTAAAGAAGATCTCCGTTTGCCTTCAAATGATCTGCGGCGACGTTGACCATTATTGAGCTGTATTGACTGTCAGGATCGTACAGCGCGAGAACTACTCTCCCGTAAGGAATTCGGCCGAACATTTCCGAAAAGATAGATAAATTGAGTTCTCGCGCCCCAACAGATTCTGTAGTATTCATCAATGTGCGTGTCGTCTCCGTCAGAGGGAGGCATGATATCAGCGTGGATCGTTCATATGAATATTGAGTCTTCCCTCTTCGGGTAGAGCGTATTCTAACCTAACTCAACCTGAGGAAGTTACTGGAAAGTTACAATTGTGGTTTCAATCTACGCCCAGAATCACATTTGTCGCCTTGATAATAGCATACACGTCTTTACCTTCCTTCAGATTCAGGTTCTCGGTCGAAGTCTTGGTTATGATGGAGACTATCTCAGGTCCGCCCGACAGCTGTATCACGACTTCAGAGTTGACGGCACCATGTTTGATGCTCTTGACTTTCCCCTTCAACACATTTCTAGCACTTAGTCTCATGTATTCACCTCCACTAGCAACGCAAACGTGACAGTCATTCGCGATGGCACCATAAAAAACCGTTTGATTCCAAGACGCGACTTTCAACAATTCTACTAGTTACTGTGCAAAAGTTACTTCAGTTTGAGTGAGCCGTCAGGCTCAATCTTGACCCTGATTGCAGCGATGAAATGATGCCCTCGAATCCTTCCCCTACGCCTACCTCGTAGAGAAGCAAGAATCGAATCAGCATTCATTCTTACCTTAATACGAAGCACATCGGCCCTGCGCAGAATCATCGAAGTGGCTTCAAAGATGCTTGCTCCACTGGGAATAATGAGTTCGTTCGAGCTAGACAATTCCTCTACTGCAGCAAGAGTTGCTCTAGCTGCCTTCAAGTTCTCATGCGCCCTGCGCTCGAGTATAGTCACATTCTCCCTAGTCGTCCGGAGCCTCTTTGCCACTTGCGCTTGAGTTAACCCGGTAGATCGAAGGCTAATCACGTGCCATTGCCTTTGAGTCAGTACCGTACCGGGCGGCTTGAATCTAGTTAACCCTGTCACCTCTCGTTCCGTTGGCGTTGTCGTGTGCTAATAAAGGTAAGCGAAATCGCTTACCAAGACTTATACGCCATGTAGTACGCTAGGCGTTAGCCAATCAAAGATGGTGTGACAAATGTCAGGACCGTCCAGTAAGAAAAATCTCCGGCTAGCAGGTGTCATGTTAATTATTGCGATCATAATTGGTGCTGGTGGGCTCGCGTACTATTACTACTCAAGTTCGACTAGTGCCAGCTCGATATCTTCAACAATTGAGTCATCAACAGGGATACCTTCAACAACGGTGCCGTCCACGCCTCTAATTCTGTACTCCGCGGATTCTTTCGTTATTGAAGCGTCGGCTCTGGAAAGCGCCTTTACGAGTAGCACGGGGATCAATATGGCTCCGCCCAAGTCCGGCGGATCACTTCTCCTCGCAAGCGAAATTGCGCAAGGTAATCCGGTCAGTGTTTTCATATCGCTCTCCCACGGTGCGGTTACTGCAGCACATCTCGGAAATCAGTCGTCGGGATGGGCTATTGCGTTCGCGTCCGACCAGATGACTCTCGCATACTCAAATGCGACCCTTCTAAATTCCGCTGCAAACGCCACCGTTACAGCATGTAACTCTGCACGTGCAGCCAACACAACCGTTGGTTGGAACAATTGCTTCACGATGCTGACCTCAGGCTCAGTCAAAGTCGGAACTGGAAATCCGAACGCTGATCCATCAGGATATAGAGGATGGATCGTCTTGGAGGCTGCAGGACAAGCATACGCTAACAACTCCAGCTTCTACGAAGATAGATTGATTTCTAATAACGGGAACGTTACAGCCTCCAGCGCAGCCGACCTTATAGCCCCCTTGCAGACCGGCCAGATTCAATTCCTTTGGATCTACAAGTCCTCCGCTATTGCGCATAACCTCAACTACCTGCAACTACCGGAGCAAGTGAACCTTGGCGATCCAGAGTACTCGTCGTTCTACTCTCAGTTCTCGTACCAACTAGCTACCGGAGTTGAGACAGGCGAAGTAATCAGACTCTGGATTACGGTTCCAGCCGACAGCACGGACACAGATAATTCGCTACAGTTTGTCGCATTCGTAGTAAAGA
>CAZAGP010000167.1:0-5864 GCA_964484575.1 uncultured Candidatus Bathyarchaeia archaeon
TTGTTAGGTTAGTGTGGATTGTGATGAAGTCTGCTTCGGAGAGTAGTTTTTCTAGATCCGTGTATTGAATTCCAAGTTCCTTCTCTGCTTTTTCGTTCCTTATGATATCGTAGTAGATTATCTTCATCCCGAAACCCTTTGCGCGTTGAGCGACTGCTGCGCCGATTCGTCCTAACCCGATTATGCCTAAAGTGGCGCGGTGAATATCCTGTCCTAGGAGTATCATTGGTCCCCATGTCTTCCATTTTCCAGCTCGCACCTCCTTGTCTCCCTCGACAATTCTTCTTCCGGCGGCCATGAGAAGTGCAAAGGCCAGGTCGGCTGTTGTTTCCGTAAGTACGCCTGGCGTGTTTCCAACGATTATCCCGCGTTTTGTGGCTGCTGGTATGTCTATGTTATCGAACCCTACGGCATAATTGCTGATCACTTTCAGTTTGGGCGCCTTATCCATTAGCGCAGCGTCAATCTTGTCTGTAAGGAGTGAAACGAGTCCTTCGATGTTAGTAACATTCTCCTCAAGAACATCACTTGGAGGCGGTAACGGGCCATCCCAAGTCTTCGCGTCGCAGAAGGCGTTGATTTTATCCATTGCTTCTTTCGGCAGTATTCGCGTAACATACACTCGTGGTTTCATGGTTCATCTCTCCCTAGAGCAGGCTCCAAGCTTTCTCCCATGTCCTTTTACAATTTGCGATAATCATCTCAGATTTCTCGCCTGGAACTGGTTTAAGTTCAAATCCGATCACCGGTGAGATTTCACGAGGACTTGATGGAATATACCCGATGTCGATCAAGGCTTTCAGGAAGTATACGAGTTGTGGAACATCGTTTTCTCCACCCTTTAGTCCGAAGCGGGGGTGTTGATCTCCATAGGCGAGTAGCCCAGGAGTCTTCACGCAGTTTCCTACGTGTATGTGTACAAGGTGATCCTTAAGCACGCGGAGAGCCTTGGCCGGGTCCTCATTTAGCAAGGGCGCGTGGCCCATATCATACATCAATCCGAAGTCGGGAAACTTGTTCTTGATCTCCTTTGAGATCAAGAGGGATTCTTCTGATGGCCCCATCAGGCTTTTCTTCTCAACAGTTCGATCAAATGTTTCAAGCGTCATGCTCACGCCGCGATCTTTAGCGTAGGAACAAAGCGTCAGAAGTGAATCGATAAGCAACTTTCCAGCTTCTTCACGCCTGTTTCCTGGGTCTGGTCCGCTAAGCACTGTCAAACGCTTAGCTCCTAACTCCTTAGCTTCATCGATAAGCGGTAGTAGCTTGGTAACGGATTCTTTCCGCTTAGCCGCGTCAAATGAGTTGAGATCAAGTTTCTCCCTGAGAATGCACGGTTGTGCACCAAAACCTATTCGAGCGTGAGAAGTCTCAATTAATCCTGCAACCTCTTTTCTGACTGCAGGGTCATTGATGTGAGTTACCTCAATCATGGAAAAGAAGTCGTCACTTAGTATTCGAGAGACAGTTTCCACGATTGGCCCTGAACCTGCCATTGTCTCTGGATATGCCATGAAATGCACAATGCTCAAATCTACTAGGGATGCCCAATTCTCCTTCAACGTCACTACCTCAATTGTGCTTATGCACGACACGATTACGTATTTATGCGCCGTGATTGGATATCAGATAAGTCGCTAACAAATAATAGACGTCGGTCTTGCAACCCCACGAGAAGAGGGAGTTCTTGAAAGACTACGTTGGCCGCGTCTCAGGCGATTCCCATCTGAGCCTTGGCTTCCTCGCTCATCTTATCAGGCGTCCACGGCGGATCAAACACTAGGTCAACTTTAGCCTCCTTAACCCCTGGAAGCGCTTTGAGTTTCGCCTTAACGTCATCCGCAATCATTCCGCCCATCATGCATCCGGGGGCAGTTAACGTCATCTTAACGCCCACGTTTCCGTCCTCTTGTATGTTGATGTCGTAAACCAGTCCGAGGTCCCAAATGTTAATCGGAATCTCAGGATCGTAGCAATCTTTCAGGACAGATACCACCTCGTCTTTGGTTACCAATTCGAATGTTCTCCAATTACAGTTTGTATTCTCGACGTTCGCTTCCTATTAATCTTAATTCAACCCATACAAGGCAGCTAGTCTTTATGTTCTGACCATGCGATTGGCATCGCGCCGGGTACAGGTTCAAGGAGTCTTGTAGCGTTCAATCGGACGGTTCTCGTTAACTCTTCGAACACCGGATTGTTATACTCCTCAATCCTACCTTCATCAGCCAACTTCGCTATCTGAGGGTCAATGGGCACGGAGCCAAGGTATGGAATACCCGACTTTTTGGCGGCATCTTGGCTTTTCCCATGGCCGAAGATTTCCCATTTCTCGCCGCAGCGGGGGCAAACGGCGTAGCTCATGTTCTCAATCAGGCCCAGAATCTGCACGTGGGCGATCTGTTGACTAAGCGTTTTTGCCATGTTAATCGCCTTTCCAACAACCATCAGCGCCAAATCCTGCGGAGTAGTTACGACTATTACTCCCTGCAAAGGGAGCGACTGAAACACTGTGAGCGGGGCGTCGCTCGTTCCAGGCGGTAGGTCAACTAGTAGAAAGTGCAATTCTCCCCAATCTATATCTTGAAACATTTGTCGTATGACGCTGTTTACGATTGGACCTCTCACTATGACTGGCATTTGAGGTTCATCAAGTATGAGGTTCATTGAGACTACCTTAATGCCAGTGTGGGTGGTGGCTGGAAGTACTTGCTTGTTAGCGGTAACGAAGAGCGGGCCCTTCAAACCGAACATCTTAGCGATACTGGGACCGGTAACGTCCGCGTCGAGAATGCCCACTTTGTATCCGAGTTTGTTGAGTTGGACTGCTAGGGTGCTTGTCACGAATGATTTTCCAACGCCTCCCTTCCCGGACATTATTGCGATTACATTTCGAATTCCTTTCCTTTCCAGGCGATTAATCCCGGGTGGCATAGCGCCCTCCGGTTGCTGAGCTGATTTCGCCGACATCTTCAACTTGATACTATTGCGTAACTCTTCCAGTTCCTGTTTCGTCATTACCGTAGTTTCAACATCTACCGTTTTGATTCCGTCAATCTTCAACACAGCTTTTTGGACGTCTTCCGAGATTGTTTTGGAGAGTGGACAGCCGCCTACGGTGAGTGCAACTAACACGTTGACTCTCTCTCCATGAACTTCGATTTTCTTGATCATTTGTAGGTTTACTATTGGGATGTGAAGTTCAGGGTCCATAACGTCTTTCAGAGCGGTCATCACATCTTCCTTTGTTACCATGAGTCTTTTCCTCGAATTGGTCGAATAGAGCAGACTGGATTGTGTATTAACCGTGCCGGCACAGCAGAGTTGTCTGTTGGGATTTGAACTGATAATATTACGGTAGCAGACGTTCGGGTGTTCGAGGGAAGAGCACTGTTTCTCTTATGTTCTGTTTTCCTAGTAGGGACATTGTGAACCTCTCGATACCCAGACAGAAGCCTCCGTGAGGAGGAACGGCGTACTTGAAAGGTTCAGTAAACCATGCCATTCCTTCTGGGTTGATGTTCTTTTCCTTAAGCTGTTCCATTATTTTCTCGTACCTGTTCTCCCGCTGGCCGCCTGAAGACTGCTCCAAGTCTCTGTAAATGAGGTCTACACTCCTAGCCCACTGAGGCTCTGCGTCCACTCGCATGACGTAGAACGGTTTCGCCTTGAACGGGAACCGGTTCACGAAGTATGCTTCAGTCTTAAACTTCTCTCGAACGTACTGTGAGAGTATGGTTTCAGCTTCTTTGTCGAGGTCGCTTCCGAAGGGCAGGTCCTTACCGTACTGTTTCACGATCTCGTAGATGTCAGGGAATCTCACTTCAGGATACGGGGTAGTAGGAATTTCCAGCGAGATCTGCAGAAGTTCAAGTTCACGTGCGCATTCAGATTTGACCTTTCTGAGTGCTGCTGTTATTACTTCTTCTTCAACCCTCATCATGTCTCGTTCGTCCTGCATAAACCCGAATTCTACGGCTAATCCGCGATGTTCACATATGTGACGCGGTGTATGCGACATCTCCGCTCTCCAGTTTGGACCCAGGTCGTAGATTCTGTCGAATCCTGCTGCGATACACAATTGCCTGTGCAATTGCGGGTCTTGTCTGAGGAAAGCTTCCTTACCAAAGTAATCGACTTTGAAGACTTCAGCTCCCCCTTCTGAAGTACCTCCCAGCAGACAAGGGGTAAACACTTGCATGTAATCGTTCGAGCGTAGATAATCTAGCATTCCCTCTACTAGTTTCGACTGGATTTGGAATAGAGCAAGGTTTTCGCGCCTCCTGAGGTCGATCACGCGCCAATCAAGCCGAGCATCTAGGTTTGATTCGATTCTCCCCGATACGTCTAATGGTACCGCGACCTGTGCTTTCGCGATTAATTCGAGTCTTGTTGGAATAATCTCTGCGCCAACTTTGGCAATTCTCTGCTTGACGAGGCTCCCTTCCACTGTAATGACGTCCTCGTTACCCAGTGAGTCTGAAATTTTGAGGATGGCAGGGTCGATCTTCGATTTAATTATCGTAATCTGAGCTATTCCGCGTCTATCCCTAAGCCAAATGAATCGGGCCCGTGCCAAGTCCTTAATTTCGTGAACCCAGCCTGCCAGTACCACTTGTCCTTCGGCGTTTTCTAATTGGTCCGTGTAATGTGTCCGCTTAAGCAAAACCGCAGCGCCTGACTTGTAATATTGTCAGCTATTAATCGGTCTTTGCCCAGAATAGGCTATTGCAGTTTCAGACGTCCAGCGATCTCGCTTGGTTTGAACGCTATCCTAACTCCGGCCTCTTGAAGTGCTTCTATCTTCGTTTCCGCTGTTCCCGTCTTTCCCATGATTATTGCACCGGCATGGCCCATCCTCTTCCCCGACGGGGCCGCGCGGCCAGCAATGTAAGCGGCAACTGGTTTAGGAAACTTTGTTTCAACCAAGTACTCCGCGGCTTTCTCTTCCGCGTTACCTCCGATTTCCCCTATCATGGCGATGGCGGAAGTTTGAGGGTCCTTCCTGAACATCTCCAGCACTTCCACGAACGTTAGACCAACGACGGGATCCCCTCCAATTCCGAGACAAGTTGTTTGGCCGAGTCCAGCATTGGTGAGGCTTGCTGCGATTTCATAGGTTAACGTTCCACTTCTGGAGACCAGTCCAACGCTTCCTTTCCTGAATATGTGGCCAGGCATTATTCCGAGCTTGCATTCAGCAGGGGATATTATGCCGGGCGTGTTCGGCCCGATTACGGTTGTGTTCTTGCGTCTTGCAATCTCCATAAGTTGGATTTCGTCTTTTACTGGAATTCCTTCAGTAATTATGATGACAGGATTGAGATCTGAAGCAATGGCCTCTAGAGCCGCGTCCTTAGCGAACGGAGCGGGGACGAAGATTATTGACGCGTCAACTTTGAAACATTTCTTCGCTTCTTCCACCGTGTCGAAGACGGGCACACCTTGAACTGAGGTGCCTCCTCTACCCGGCGTTACTCCAGCAACTATCTTGGTCCCGTACTGAAGCATCATCTGGGTATGGTAGCTTCCCTGTGAACCAGTTATGCCCTGGACGATGGCTTGTGTTTCTTTTCCGATGAGGATTGACGTTTCACTTCACCTTTGATGCGATATCCACCGCCATAGCGGCGGCCTCTTCCATACTGTTAAGAGATGAGATGTTAGCTGTGGTGAGAATTTTCCATCCCTCTTCTTCATTTGTGCCGACTAGTCGGATGACCATGGGTTTCGAAATTCCCAGTCTTTTCTGAATATCGAGGATTGCGCGAGCGACATCATCGCACCTAGTTATGCCTCCCATAATATTGATTAGCAGAACCTTGACATTTCGGTTGGCAAGCACAATCTCGATCGCTGCGGCA
>CAZAGP010000168.1:0-6726 GCA_964484575.1 uncultured Candidatus Bathyarchaeia archaeon
TCTGCGCTTAATTCCCCAATTGCCAAAAAGGCCGCGGCTACCTCCGTGTCCTCTGAATTGATGTATCCCCAGGAAGTGAACATGGACCTGAACTGCTGGAATTTCGAACTTAGTTCGTCGTAGGGTGTGTTTATCACTGCTAATATTGCTTCAGCGTCGCGTGATGATGTAAGGTTCGTGAACTGGTTAACGGTCGGGTAAGTTCCATCGTACCTCCTGCCGGCCATAAGTGTCGCAGCAACACCCGTTGAAAGTTCCTTCGGAAGGCCTTCACCTCTTAACTGATGATCCAGGTTCATCAATACTGATTGAAGGGTTTGAAGGTCTTGATTGAGGAGCGCAGTCATAATCTCAGCTGCCATTAATTTATTGGGGGTTGTAGAATCGAGGTTCTGAAGATCTTTGAAGGCTTGAACGAATCTGTCACCAATCTGTTTAGTATCGCCTTGGAGCTTAGCCAATCCTATCGCTGTGCTCCATAACAATGAAGAAGCCTTGATGGTAGAGTGCCCCGTTTCGTCATTCTCGGCAATGTCCCGGTGCTCTTTATCTAAGTCAGGCACTTCGGGTTTGAGCAGAATAACATAGGAGGACGCTTTATCTCCAATAGAGCGCAGTTCACTGTAGGTTGCTTTGATTTCAGCTATAAAGTCAGGGAACTGCTGATCGGCAACTCTGTAGTTTCTAACGTTCAAGTCATTCAGTACAAGGGTCCCAAGCCCAGTTAGGGACAAGTAGCCGTCGCCATATTGTCGCATCCGGTCGATCGCTGACTTTTTCTGGATAAGCTCGTTGACATTGGCCTCCATCGCACTTAGTTCGGACTCTTCTTTGGAAACCGCGATTTTTTCATCCTGGACCTTACGAATTAGCTCCTCCTTCGCTTCTTTTGCTTCGAAATGGAATAGAAACGAGTGTTCCTTTCGATCATCCTTTTGTAGAGTAGCAACTGCTTGTTCTTCCTCAGCTCTTTCAGCGTTCATTTGCGCGGTCATTTGGGATAATCGGGCAACGTCGCGGACTCCTTGGTCATAGTCTTCTTTAGTTGTCTTCAGTAGGTAGCCGGTAGCTGACAGGCAGTCAATGTCAGGGGAGGGAACATTGGAAGGGCTAAATTCTTCGCGATAGTATATTTGAGATAGAAATGCCCTTACTTCGCTGCACTTCATGACAAGCCAAGGCTTAGCTGAGCTGCCTCAGGATAGTTATGAATTTCTATATCTAATTAAGTAACTGAGCAGCATCCCCGGTGCGAGTCCATACTTGCCTATAGTGGTGCACCCACGCAATACGAACAATCGAATTTGATTCCTTGACGCACTGATTTTGCGCGTGTCCGGGGTCATGGGCTCAATTTTGAGCCACAGCTCTGGCAGAAGCTGGCGCCAGTTGGTACGACAGTATCGCACTTCGGACATTTCCGCACCGGAACGTTGCTGGGTTGAGTCGACGTAGTCGTCATGTTCTGGCCGCAGTTAGGGCAGAATTTCGAAGTTGACGGAATATGCGCTTGACAGTTCGGGCATGCGACCAGGGCTACTGACATCCCAGTCGCGTTGGGCGTTGTTTGGAATAGGGGTGGGATCAGGACCATGCCTGCGCCAAGTGCTGCGCCTCCTCCTGTTGACTTTCCAAGTGAGGCCGCGGCGTCTTTCACTGTCTCCATTCGAATAACTTCTTCAGGTGCTACGCGTCCTGACTTTAACCAGAATAGACGATCGCGGAATTCGGGTGTGGTGTCAATTCCCTCAAACTTGAGGTCTACCATTTGTACGCCTAAACGTTTGAAGTAGTCGACGAGGTTGGCTTTCACTTCATTTGATGTCTCATCCAGCTTTGTGAAGACCGTTTGAAGATCGTATTTTGAGAGTACGTCAATCATCTTTTCGTTAATGAATCCGCGAAGGAAACTGTTCACGTCGGAAGTAGAGTACGCGTTCTGGCCGCCAACGACCTCGTTCACGAAGATTGAGGCATCTTCAACCTTGAACCAGAACGATCCGAAAGTCATTAAGGGGGCGAGCTCCGTGGTTTGAGCTCTGTTTCCGAACTTTCCGGCGAACTGTTTGGTTGATATGAAGATGACGTAGGCTTTGAACGGTGTACGCTGGAAACCCGCTACTCGCGATAGTAGCGTGGTGAGCAGGGGAAGGTTGAGCGTCGTCAGGGTGTGACGTCCGGGACCCAGCGAGTCGTAGCTCTTTCCGTCTCGGAAGAAGACGGCTACTTCATACTCGTGAACAACAAGTTGAGCTCCCCAGGTTATATCCTCGATCGGATAGCGCCATACGATATCGTCTGCGCCTGCTGAGACCCATTCAATTATTTGCGGCATCTATTTTACACCTTAACTCCTTCGATCACGGATCTTCGTTGATCGAACGCAAGCTCCAGGCCGTCAAGCGCGTTGTCAAGTTGGAGTTGCATGTTTCGCGAGTCGTCGAACTTACTCTGCGTCAGGTTACTTCGGAGTGAGGTTGTCATGTCAGACAGTTTTCTAGCTGAATCCATGAGCTGACTGTCGTAGGCTAGCATCCGATCGAGGTCAGGTTCCTCGATCCTGATAGAATCAAAGAAGCCTGCGTATCCGTATGAAGCGTGGTTAATCTTCTGTGCGACGCGGTCCAGCTTAGCCACGAGTCGGTTCGTGGGTTCAGCGAGCTCACTGAGCTTATTGTCAGTGAGCGTTTGAAAAGCTGACATGAGATCGTTCCGTGAATGCTCAAGCGAACTGTAAATGTAACTTCTCACTAGCCTGTCTGCTTCTCGTCTCTGTTCCCGCAGCTTATACCCCCGGAATCCGGGGACTTCAAGCATCAATCGTTCTAAGGATCGTTCACTCTCTTGGACGCGTTCTAAAGGTGTTTTCTCCGTCAACGTAAACGCGCTCTTAAGTGGAAGGGGGCGCATGCTCTACTTTAAGGATTTCACGCTATGGTTAGAATAGCTTGAACTCATCTTTCGGGACATCTCCTTTGATTACGTCGCCCGATGCTCCATCCAGGAGCACTTGATACTGGGAATTCCTATATTGGTACGTAATGAACCAGACTGGTGCGTGCAGGTAGTAGGTCCCCTTCACATCCAAATTGGTCTCTAGGTTGATTACTCGGTCCACTTTCTCTTTAGCCAGGTACTCGTGTAAGTTCTGAATCTCACTTTTAGCCTGTTGAACCGCTTCGTCAGCCTCAATTTCACTATTCAGTACTTTAGCTCCCTTGTCAATCTTTGCTGCTTCAAACGGGATCTTTCCAGAAAGTGAGATATGGTAAGCTCTTGTTGGAAAGTCACTCTTCCGGCGCGCCAGCACAAGCCAATCGTAATGGTTTGTGATCTCTCCATCCTTCTCGACAGCTGGAGCGATGCGTTCGAAGATTCCCTTGTACTGGGTTGAGGCCTCGCCGCTGACAACCCAGAACGGAAGATACATCAGATCCTGCCGCGCTAGAGACGATTTCTTCGCGAAATCTTTCGGCGCCATGAAACTGTTGTCCATCCAGTTCTGAAGCTTAGCAAACGCAGAGTCGGTTTGAACAGTGTTCATTATTAGTGAATGTTCGAACTCGAAGGCTTTGCCCGTTTCTATAACACTGGTGAAGCCGCAGTAGTTGCACGTGACCAGTATTTCGCCAGGTTGAACAGGTAAAGGGGCGCCGCAGTGCGAGCAGTTGATTTGAGTCGTAACTTCAACCAAGATCGAATCATAACAGAATTCGAGTAACGATGCTTTTAATTGTACGTGACTGAAGCTCTACGCATTCTCAGGGTTTTCAACTTGGCTAACCTAGGTCAGCTGAAGGTTACGATGCTGATTACGATATTCATAACGCTCGCTATTTTTGTTGGTTTCATTGCCGTGGTGTCTTACTTTTTCAGCTATGCTATGGATTTTTCACTAGACCCTCTATCTACGTTGATCGGCGCCTTTGGTATCGCGATTTTCTTTATGCTAATACAATTTCTTATTAGCCCTTACATTGTCCGGGCTGCTACTCGTCTACAATACCTGCAATCCGGTCAGAACCCCTGGCTAGAGAGCGTCGTGGGTAAACTGGCGAACGCTGCAGGAGTAAAACAGCCGCGGATTGCCATTGCCCCCGACCAGACACCGAATGCTTTCGTTTTCGGCAACTCAACAAGTAATATGACTCTGGCTGTAAACGACGGATTACTTCGAAACCTGAACGAGGAGGAGATAGAGGGCGTGATAGGACATGAACTGGGGCACATCAAGCACAAGGATTCCATTGTTATGACTTTTCTCTCCGCTATCCCATTGATTGCGTACACAATTGTTCGAATGGCGTTCTATTCGAGCATGATCGGTGGCACGCGGAGCAGCAGGGATCGTCGTGACAACTCAGGGATCCTATTAATTGCCGCAGGTATTATCGCGCTCGCCGTATACTTCGTTTCGCAACTTCTCGTGCTGCGCCTAAGTCGATTGAGAGAGCACTTTGCTGACGCATTCTCCGCGTATTTGACTAAGGCTCCAAGGAATCTGGAGAGCGCATTAACACGTATCACTTACGGCCTATCTCTAAGCCTACAGGAAGCACATGGGGCAAGGGCACTCTACATTTCAGATCCCTCTCTCGCTAAACAGGAGGTACAGGACATCATGCGCCAAAAGAGCAGCTACGACCTTGACCATGACGGAGTATTGGATGAGCACGAGCTCGAATTAGCTATGGAGAATGAGGCTAAGTCCAAATGGTCATCAGTAAATGAGATGTTCGCCACGCACCCGCCAACCTTCAAGAGAATATTACTACTCAAACAAATAGACCAGGAAATCTCAAGCAGGGGACTCGAGACGGGTAACATTTACCAAAACATCTGAATTTCGTAGCGCATTTCCAATCGTGAAGATCGCACGGTTAATCTATTCGGTAAAAGCAATGTGGAATATGAAGCAGACACCTCGCATTGGGATGTGCTGGTTATACGCCATAACAAAGTATGGGTACGTTATTTCCATCAATGATCTACTCAAAGCCATAGATGATGCTCGCAGACTCGGTTTTACGCTTTTTGAGGTCGAAGGAGTTGCTGGCGATAATTTGCATGGCGTTTTCAACAACAAATCGGGTATACGGGCAAGGTGCCGTGCGAATGGAGTGCAAGTCATGAATTTCATTCCAGTTCTCCCTGACCTAATGAGCCTGGACGAAACGAAGAGAATGGCTGCTTTAGCAGATTTCAAGTCGGCGTGCGACGTAGCAGCCTATTTCGAGACGGGAATGATCCAGATAGATACTCACTACTCTCCGTTATACGCGAGTAGACCGTACGATATTTCTGAAGAATTTCGCTTCGCTTACCATCCGCCGGCGACTCGATTGGACGCGGGTTTCAACTTCTGGAGATATTTCAGGAACGTGGTAGTTGACTCGGTCACTAAATGTAACGAATTCGCATTGAGCTCGGGGTTGAGGTTGTGTATTGAACCAAGGACTTGGGAGAACATACCTAACGTTTGGGCATTAGAATTATTGCTTCGCGAAGTTGGAAGTAGCAATGTTGGAGCAGTATTTGACACAGCCCATCTGGCTTGCCAAAAGACTCTACTAGTTCAAGCAGCCGAGATGCTCGGGAAGAGAATTTTCTATCTTCACGCAAGTGATTCCGATTTTCGAATAGAGGATCACTTAGAGATCGGAACAGGAATAATTGACTGGGTGGGCCTTTCGGAGGTTTTGAATAAGCAAGGATTTGATGGCGTATTCGGGATAGACGTGGGAGGGGTATCGCGCATGCGTGATTCTCTGGATGAAATGTACGTGCGTTCCCGAAAGTTTCTTGAGGAATCAATCGCGAAGGCGTGAACCGCAGGAGTTTCGTAAGCGTATATCCAATTGGACCTGAGTGTGAACTCTGATTCCAGTTCGTTAGGTAAAATGATAAGAAGCTGATCAGAGAAGACTGTAGGATGTTATGTTCTCAATAGAGGAGCTTCATCAGTATTCCTGTACAGTTAGGAGAAAATTCGCAAACAAACTGAGTGAACTACCTTGGAGTGAAGTGGAGAAAAATCGAGAGGCCAGCTTCTACAGCATGAAGAACATCTTACTTCATCTAATTGACAACGAAGATTGGATGCTTAACTGGGTGATAACTGGCAAGTCGGAGAACTACGTCCGAAGGAAATCAGAGGAATACACGAGTATGCAGATGATACTCGATCACCTAGATTCGGTAGAGGAGAAGAGCAGACGATACTTCACGGAGCTCGATGATGCTGAACTTAGTAGAAACGTGGATCTCATAACCTCAACTAAGCAAAGCTTCAATCTCACAACTGAAGAGTGCCTTTTCCAATCCTTCACAGAGCAGTTATACCACATAGGCGAACTCGTAGCCCTACTTTGGGAAGACAACATTGAGCCGCCAAAAATGCAGTGGTTCTGGAATAATCCAAGACGGAACTAGATCGCAGTCGGGTTAACCGCTTAGAGATATCCTCTTTAACTCCCAAGGATTCGAGTTGGCTCATGCAATTTGAATGATGATCAACATGGGGAAGATCAGAGCTGTTCACGTTGTCTACGCGGATTGGTGTCCGCATTGTGTTCCAACAACCGTAGAACCCGTCAAGAGGAAGGCTGAACAGATCGGCGTCCCATGCTTCCTTTACAACATTGATGACGCGGCTGCATTGAAGAAGGCCGATGACCTTGTGAAAAAATACGGTGACAACAGCGAAGATTACCTAATACCACAAGT
>CAZAGP010000169.1:0-2810 GCA_964484575.1 uncultured Candidatus Bathyarchaeia archaeon
CCTTCGCACTCGCAACTGCAGCGGGAAGCGCCAGAATGAGAACTAGTAGCACGGAGGAGCTGCAGAGACCTTTGCGCAACAAGCAGACTGGCCTGACTTTGATAGCGCTGGAGGAAGCTTATGGCCTTTGACTTTTCTGACTTATGATAACCAGTGATCATTAAGCACGCTGCAGATCCTTCTTGTCAATGGGCTATCGATATCGAGCAGCATCCTGAGCCAGTTCCAAGTTCTAATATCTCGACCGTGCATCGTCACCGTTAACCCATGATCCAATCTCAGCGTAAAGTCTGTCCAAATTCTTCCCAGTCTTCACGCTTACTGGGACAACTTTCTCCTCGAGAAAATATTTGTGGATTAAGGTGACTGCATCCTGAAGCTGTTCGTCGGAGATTCGATCAATCTTATTGGCGCAAACTAAAGTTGGAGAAGTCACATCCATTTCGCGTAGGATCTGGCTGCACGACCTTATCTTTCGCTCTAAAGGAAAACTGTCATCACTTGCATCGACGAATAGGAGAACAAGATCAGCTGTCGCCAATTCCCCGAGAGTAGCATGAAACGCCTTGAGAATGATTGGATGCATATCCTCGATGAATCCAATTGAATCGATCAAGATGAAATCGCCCTCAGGGTCCTGGGGAATCTGAGCCTTACGCGCAAAAGTACTCAACGTTGTGAAGGGACCTAGACCGACAGATTTCTCCTCATTCGTTATTAAGTTGAAGAAACTGGTCTTTCCCGCCTGAGTATACCCCGCCAAAGCAACGATAGGATACCCAAGCTCCTTTCTATGATCACGCTTTAGCATCTTCTTCTTGTAAATGTCATCAAGTTCACCTTCGATTCTGCTTATTCTGTTGCGAGCCGCGCGATAGTATTCCTGATATGGGTAATTGCCTGGCCCCATCCAACCTAATTGTTCTCCCATAATTCCGCGGAGCTTGATGAACTCTCGCCCCCAGGAGAGCGTATACTTGAGTTTGGCGAGACGGATCTGAAGTTTTGCTTCATTAGTGAACGCGCGCTTATCGAAGACCTCCAGAATCAGCAGGTTACGGTCTATTACTCGAACTTCTCCGCCCAGATGCTGAGTGAGTTTGAAGACATGGCTGCTCGATAACGCATTAGCGAAAATCACCGTGTCAACCTCATTGTCCTCCACGAAGCTCTTCAAATCTTCAAGCCGACCTGGCCCTATGGTGTAGGAGTGATGAACACTCTTCCGTTTCTGAATGATTGTTCCTAGAACATTGTACCCGATGTTCTCAGCCATCTGCTTCGTTTCTTCAGCAAGGCTGGGAAGAGCTGGAAGCTTCAATTCCACAACCACTGCGCGCAATCCGACCAATTTCCCTTAATCGTAATTGCATTGTTGGTTTTCATAGTCAGGTATTTAGGCGTGTGCAAAATTACGATGCCAAGTGTCAAGCGTTGAAGGTCCGAGCTCACGTGTACGTTAGCGGTCGAGTACAAGGCGTCTTCTTCAGAGTTGAAACGCGGGACATAGCAATTCAGCATGAAGTGACAGGCTGGGTCCGCAATCTCCCAGACGGCAGAGTAGAAGCCCTCCTCGAAGGGGAGAAGCAAGATGTTGATGAAGTCATAGGGTTCTGTAAACGTGGACCGCCAGCAGCATACGTCGACACGTTGGACGTCACGTGGCAAAATTATACAGGTGAATTCAGTGAATTTAGGGTTGCTCACAGAACTTAAGGCATTCAGTCACTGCGCAAAAGAACTTAAAGTTAAGATGACGTGCTTTCAGCGCAGTGCTCCGGTGGTGTAGCCCGGTTAACCTACTGGGCCGAAAGCATAGCGGCCTTTCGAGCCTAAGCGCAGGGAAACCGAAGCCCGTCAGTCGCTGATCGCGGGTTCAAAAGCGAACCATCGCTGAAATTCCCGCCCGGAGCACCACTAAACCCCATGACGTGAAACTCTCGAATGCGGTTGCGAGTGCATAGTCAGTCACGTAATAACAGTAATCCTAAAGTTGCTTTCGTAATACTTTCATCGTTAATACTCCAAATGCCTGGAACTTGGGTTTTTCAGCAGTGGCCAGTATCCTAGACAATATCGATGTAATCTGTGCTTACGTGAACTTCGTCTTGAACTTATAATCATGCTAAGGCTTCTCAACACGTAGCCGTCTCTGGGATCATCACCACACGACCCCTGTCTGGTCGAACTCACTTTCAGTCATGTCTCATGAATATTGGTGATCTGTCACTCATGTACTGTGGTGAAAGAATTGAAAGCAGAAGTTCAAAACTTATGTAAACACCTTCGAAGAGTCCGCTATCTATTCAGAAATGACGCGTACGAGTTTCTGAGATGTGAGGGATGCGGCCAAATCGTCCGGCTCCCTCTGGCCAGCTAAGCGGTATCTCTCAAAGGAAGGCGTATTAACATAACAAGAGGTGTGATTACAGGGACTCTTCGTGATTGAAGTCGAGCTAGGTGAACTTAAGAAGCTAGGGAAAGATTTCGCTGAGCTTCTTAAGCAACGGTTGAAGGCTGAGGTAACCGTTAAGGGAGCTACATTAATCCTGAGCGATCCGGCAAATGGTCATCTTAGTATGAAAGATGCCAAGCTGCAAGTCAAGCACGCCCTACACCACCTTAACCTATCAGATGACTATCGAGTTCACTCTGAACATCATAAGATCCACCTAATGAGAGTTGAAGAAAAGAAAGCACACTACTTAGAGAAGGGCGGTGCTGCACCTCCTCCAGCGACATCATTACCGTATTTCTTCCCAGGCTAAGCCCTACTTACGTGCTCACTAAGGATAACATCGTCGAAGGTA
>CAZAGP010000170.1:0-3528 GCA_964484575.1 uncultured Candidatus Bathyarchaeia archaeon
TGAATACCTTTCATGATTCCAAACGGACCCGACATAGACGCCCACAAAACTGTTGTTTGTATTGCGTAACAGCCGGCCCGCGGCTCCGCCCAGAGTTCTGCGCATGTCAAGTTGCTGCTGGTCACTCTGCAGAAATTCCGCCACTCCTTCGTAGAAGTAACGCGGCGACCACAACTGTCTCGCGCCGTTCAGCTTTAAATCATTGCGAACATCAGAAATATTTCCACCTCCGCTGAAACTCAGCTGGTAATCGGCCGATGCGGACCACCTACTCCGCTCAAAAAGCGCGTTAGAGGACATGCTGTACTGTGTTCTGTTTTGCTGATTGGAGTAGTTTAGGCCGGAACTAATTCCACCATGGAGATTTTGCCAAGGGCTGGTGTCAGTCCGTACGATTTCAGCCACATCTTTTGCGGCTACAGTACCGCCTTTCAGCCCATCCACTCGCAATTCGACCTCCTGCGAATTTTCGCCAGGCGGAACCGTGTGAAGCGTGCCCGTATAGCGCCGGTCAAACTTATCCGACAACACAAAGTCCTGCGAAGTCTCAATCCGTCGAATCTTCGACCAGTCCATTGCCACTGTTCCGTCTACGTAATCAACTTTCACGTAGAGATAGCCTTTCTCCAGCTTGATAATCTCGCAGGTAATGCGATCACCATTGGAGAACTCAATGATGTCCTTCCTGGCGCGGGCCGAGCAGATGCGGTTGAACGTCGCGAATAGCAATATGAGCAGAATGACACGAACGAGGGCGGTGCGATAGCAAGGCCGGGTGTTCATGGATAGTTTCCCGCAAAACAGGATGATTCGTTTTTATAGATGTGAAGGAAGTACGAATGAACTGTCAGAACTGACAGATGCCAAGCTCACGTTCATCGCAACCATCGCTTCGCGGGGAACCTTCGTGATTCCTTACTGTCAGTTCTGTCAGTTCCTGAGAGCTGACGAGTTGTGTAGCTTCTCGATTGGCAGCCAAGATGGGCGGATGGCTATTCCGCTTCACCAAGGGCAGGTCGGTCACACATGGCGCAACAAGGCGCCATTCGTGCGAGAGTTCGGGGAGCGCGTTCGAAATTGAGAGGAGCCATTTATGAGGAACTTGGTTGTAGGCGCTGTTGGTGTACTGGTTTTGACCGCAAGAGCATTGGCGCAGGATGTGACACACGCACCTCATTGGGGATACTCCGGGGCAGAGGGCCCGAGCGCATGGAGCTCACTCAATTCGGAATATAAGCTGTGCCAATCGGGGACGCGCCAGTCGCCAATCGACATCAAAGATGCGAAGCAGGAATCCCTGCCGACCATTCAGTTTGATTACAAGCCCGCGACTTTAAACGTCGTCAACAACGGCCACACCATCCTGGTGAACTATCCGGCCGGAAGTTTTATCACGGTTGGCGACAAGAAGTACGAACTCAAGCAGTTCCATTTTCACCATCCGAGCGAAGAGAGAATTAACGGCAAGTCCCAAGACATGGTTGTTCACCTGGTTCACGCGGATGCCAATGGCAGGTTCGCTGTCGTGGCGGTGCTGTTGAAAAAGGGCGCGGCAAACCCGATGCTGCAGAGAATCTGGGAGAACATGCCGCAAGAGGAGGGCCCTGCGCATGAGGTCGCCGGTGTCGAAGTTAATGCCGCCGAGCTGCTTCCCTCCTCGAGCGCGTATTACACGTTTTCTGGTTCCTTGACGACGCCGCCGTGCACCGAGGGAGTGACGTGGTTCATCCTGAAAACGCCATCAGAGATCTCTGTCCAGGAAATCGATATGTTCTCGAAAATATATCCCCACAATGCCCGCCCGGTTCAACCAACAAATCAGCGGCCCATTCTGGAGAGTCAGTAGCCACGAGAGGCAGCACTTTGGCGGAATCGTGAAGAAACAATGCTTTATGCGTACAGAGAACGCCCCTGCTTGAGCGACAGCAAGGTCCACTTCGTCAGCATGCAGTCTTCCAGCAACTTGAGCACGCCACGATTGTTTTGTCTAGTCTTGCTTATTTTCTGTGCGCTCGGAGCACGCATTGCCTTCGCTCAGGAGTTAGCTCCTCGTGCTTACTTCATTGCCCCCACCCATTCGAATGCTGTCACATTCACATGGTCTTTCTACGACGGAGGAGTCGAATTGAACGGAATCGTTCCCATTAGCAATGCGACCGGGATCTACAACGTTCCAGTGTTGAGTTATTACCATTCGTTCGGTTTCTTCGGGCGCTCCGCCAATATCACGGGATCGGTTCCATACGCCTTCGGTAACTTTACCGGCACTGAGGAGGGGGCGGAACTATCCGCTTATCGCTCGGGCCTTCTTGATTCCTCAGCACGGTTGTCGGTCAATTTGTATGGCGGTCCCGCCATGCCCGTCCAAAGTTTTGTAAAGTGGAAGCAAAAAATGATCGTCGGAGCCAGCCTGAAAATCGTCGCTCCCACCGGCCAATACGGTCCGACCAAGCTCGTGAACTGGGGCAGCAATCGTTGGGCATTCAAACCGGAACTTGGATTGTCCCGCCGTTTCAGACACTGGGTGCTCGATGGCTACGGGGGTGTGTGGCTCTATACAACTAATCCCCAGTTCGGAGTCGGAGTTCCCAAACCGCTGCCCCAGACAGAAGCGCCGATCGGCACGTTCGAAGGGCATCTTAGTTACGATTTTAAGAAACTAGGTCTTTGGGCCTCCCTGGACGGAAACTTTTGGTGGGGTGGAACTACGGCCCTGGCCGGGCAATCGAATTCTGCCACGACACAGAGGAGCTCGCGATTGGGCGGCACTGTCTCCGTACCAGTTTCGAAGCACCAGTCGATCAAAATCGCCTACAGTAACGGGACCTACATCCGTTTTGGCGGCAACTACAACAATCTGCAAGTAGCTTGGCAATACTCCTGGATCGGGAAGCGCTGGTAGGACAAGTACCACGCAGCCAGAGACTTTCGGAAGGCTCGTTTCAATCTGTCAATTTTGACAGTGGTATTTTCCTGACGGGAATTTTTAGCATATCAACTACGCGATTTTGAAACTTTGCGAAACGAGGAACTTCTCATGTCCAGAACACTGCGGGTAGTGCTTGGAGCATTGGTTGCAGTTTCAACGGTTTTGTGCCAAGAGGCTGCGAAGTCCGACGCTTATACGGGTGTCGCAATGGGAACTGGCGGGTCTGTGGGGGCAAAATCTGTTGGGTTTGACTTCCGCATCAGCCGCTATACGACAGATGAAGAAGTCGATCAACTCGCTGCTTTGCTAAAGGAAAAAGGCCAGGATGCTCTGCGCCGTGCCATGGAGAAGCTCGATGTGGGAAGAGTGAACCCCGTAGGGAGCACGGGAAACCAGATCGCCGTTGCGCGAAAGAAACAAGTCGGCTCGGAAACAATGATTACCATTGTGACGGCCCGCATCATGCCTTTTGTCGAGTTGTACCGCGGCGGGCGTTCTACAGACTACCCGTTTGGATTTATTCAAGTAAAACTCAATGAAAAGGGCGAAGGTGGAGGACAAATCTTAGTCGCCGCGAAGATCAGGTTTGACAAGAAGAA
>CAZAGP010000171.1:0-4775 GCA_964484575.1 uncultured Candidatus Bathyarchaeia archaeon
TGAGCAAATAGAAACCTAGGAAATAGCGTTGCCTCGAATAGTAGGGGTCGTCGGAAAACCTAACGTTGGAAAAAGCACGTTCTTCAGCGCAGCGACGCTAGCCCATGTCCAAATTGCAAACTACCCATTCACCACGATAAAGCCAAACGTCGGAATGGGATATGTCAGGACGAACTGTGTCTGCAGAGAATTCGGCGTAAAGGACACACCCGGTAACTCTACGTGCGTTGACGGAATTCGTCTGATACCCGTAGAGCTTGTGGACTGCGCTGGATTAGTCCCTGGTGCGTGGCAGGGCCGGGGCCTAGGAAACCAGTTTCTTGATGAAATTCGCCAAGCCGATGCACTAATCCATGTTATTGACGCGTCAGGCTCGACGGATACTGAAGGCCGTCCATGCGACCCGGGCACACACAACCCATTGGATGACGTCAAATTCCTCGAACATGAACTAGACATGTGGACACTTCAGATCTTGAAGAAAGAATGGGATCGAACGGTCAGAAGAGTTGAAGGAACAAAAGAGGACTTAACTTCCATCATAGAAGAAAAGCTCAGCGGATTGGGAGTACGCCGAGATCATATCACGAAAGCACATCAAGCAACCGCACTCAACTTTGAGAAACCAGGTTCATGGTCAGAAGATCAATTACTTGCAATCATCTCGGTACTAAGAAAATTCGCGAAACCGATGCTGATTGCAGCGAATAAGATAGATATCCCTCCAGCTGAGCAAAATGCAAAATCGCTGGAATCCACAGGTTACATGACTATCCCCTGCTGCGCCGAAGCGGAACTAGCTTTGAGGCGGGCCGCCGAAAAGAATCGAATAGAGTATGTTCCAGGCAACAGCAGTTTTTCGATTACTGAAAAGGCGGAATTGACTGAAGAACAGAAGAATGCGCTAATTCGAATCAAAGAAAAGATACTAATGCCTCTAGGGTCGACTGGAATTCAGGAGGCCCTCAACTTCGCTTTCTTTAGACTGTTACAAATGATCACTGTGTATCCTGTTGAGGATCCTGAGAAGCTTACCGACCACAAAGGTCGTGTTCTTCCAGACGCGTACCTCGTACCGTTTGGTATAACAGCTAAAGAGTTTGCGGGCATCATACATTCTGACCTCGCGGAAGGCTTCCTCTACGCAACTGAAGTCAGATCCAAGATGCGAGTCGCGGACGATTACATCCTCAAAGATGGTGACGTGATTACTATTACTAGCACAAAGCGACACGCTTGACCAGTTAGTGAGCAACACGGATCTTTTGGACGTGCTTTTGATTTGCTAGAACGATTCTTTCCGAAAGCACATCTTTCGAAATGATTACTCCAGGCCCAATCCAGGCTCCTGATCCGATTCTCACCCCAGGCAGTAATGTCACGTTAATGCCTGTCTCCACATGATCTCCCATAATAACGCCCAATTTCTCGCGTCCGCTATCAACTAGTTTGCTCTTTACCTTCACACGTATAGATCTCTTATCGAATCGTACGTTAGCAGTCATCGTTCCGGCGCCTAGGTTGCAGTGCTCTCCAATTATGCTGTCGCCTACATAGGACAAATGTGGAACCTTACTTCCTTTCATTATGATACTGTTCTTGATGTCACAACTGTGTCCGACAACAGCATCAGCTTCGAGGCTGGTGAAGGGTCGGATTCTAGCGTGTGGACCAATCTTACTTCTCTTTCCGCAATACAATGGTCCCTCCAGGTAAGAACCCGATTTGACCAAGGCTCCTTCATCGACGAACACCTGCCCTTTGATTGTTACGCCTGCTTCAACGGTTCCAAGCTGGCCAGTGCTCAACGTGGCAAGCGCGCGTTCGTTCGCAGCAAACAGGTCCCACGGCCTACCAATGTCCATCCAGTTAGAATCGGGTATTGCTGCAGCAGTAACCTCCTTACCGCTCCTAATGAGCATTTGAATTGATGTAGTCAGTTCAAATTCAGCTCTCTTCGAACGCTTAGTCTTCGCGATCGCCTCGAATACTTCTCCGTCCAATACGTACATTCCCGCGTTGATCCAGCCCGGCTTAGATTGTACGCGGGCAGGCTTCTCGACAATAGTTGCGACTCGGTCGCCTCGCAACTCGACTTCCCCATACTGAGATGTGTCTTGCATTCTAACCACTCCCATAACTCTCCTACTGGAAGCCGACTTGTCCATGAGGAGTCTGACAGCGCTTGAATCAATCATCAAATCCCCGTAGATGGCTACGAACCGATCTGTTCCCAACGCTCTGTATGCTTTGCCCAGGGCCGCAGCCGTCCCTGTCCATCTGGGTTGTCTTATGTAGCTTAAACGGACTCCATAATCTTCGCCCGCGGCAAGAGTTCTTCTTATGACCTCCTCCTGGAAGCCTACAATCACCGTCACGTCTGATATGGCGTTCTTGGCAAGGGCTGTTAAGATATGCCCTAGAAGCGGTTTACCAGCTATTGGCAACAGATGCTTCGGTCTCGTCTCCGCGAGCGGCCACATTCGAGAACCTTCACCGGCCGCTAGAACTACTGCCTTCATATCAGCCAGCCATCTGCCGTCAAATAGGCTGGCAGCGCTTTAAATTAGAGCGTAACCAAAACGAACGGTAGTCAGCATCCAGAATATGTCTAGTTGAGGGTCAATGTAGCCATGTTATTTGATTTAATATCATTTATCGTCGGCGTAGCAGCTGGCGCATTGGCAGGCGCCCTAGCAGGCATCCTGCATTCACTTGAGAAGACAGCGGATCTACAGGAGCAGTTGCTGAAAATCAAACGAGACGTGGGAGAAATACGGGTTGTTGCCTCAGAAAGTGACCCCAAAAAGTCGAAATTAGATGAACTCGACCGCGATCTTGAAGAGGTTCAGGAAGAAATTCGGCGAATGTATAAGGCAACTACGAGGTAGAAACTGCCACCTTGGATTGTTCAACTATTTGAGCAGGAGTGGCAACTATTCCAGCCGGGATGGATACAACCTTAGATTTCCGTACGCCCACATGCCGCAAAGGTGCAATCTTCTTCGCCGTATTGTAAATGTCCGACCCCAACTTTCCTAGTACTATTTCCTGTGAGAGTTGTTCGTAGTTGAGAGCGGCAGCTTTCTCGTCCACGATTTGCCTCATCAACTGGCGCACGCCATGTTCCTGCGAAGCTTTGATTCTATCTCGCGTGAAAGCTACGATTGAGATCCGCACTGAAAATTGATCTTTCGTTGTAGCGTTGAATATCCCGTCCATCCTAGTGCTACCTCTGCGAACAAGACTCCTCAAGTAGTCAGTGGCATATTCATGAGACTTCAGAATAGTCTCAGCCTTATGATCCTTCGTGTTCACGACTAAGAAGTACAGCTTGATTGATTGATGCGCAAAGTCGTCTGTAATGTCATAAAGAGTCGTTTCGACAACACGGCCCAAGAGAGCAGTAGGCGTCTCACAGGGTATCCCAGCTACAACTCGCTCCCCGAAATATGGTGGACTATAAACATCATACCATTCTTTCACTCGCCATTTATCCCTGACCTTTTTTGTTGCTTTTGACAACTAGTTTTCCACCAGTACCACGGAGTTCAGCAAGCTACCACTTGTGCGTTATTTAAATCGTTTATCTTTCTTGACCTCTCTCCGTGCTATCGGGTATCTGGCTAGAGCCACAGAGTCCTGTGCAGCCTTCGCGCATCGAAATATGTCGTCGAGCGTTGAACGCATGGTCTCGATGCTCGGGCAGCGGCTAATGGTAACATGCAGACATTTACCCCTCACTTCACTTTTCACTAGCATCTTAGCTTTGCTAAATTGATTGTCGGGGTTTAGTGCAACCATCACACTCCTCGCGAAAGATGAGGAGGAATATTCAAGCCGCATTTTCGCCGTTAACGTGAGAATTCACCTGCTCCTGCAGCGTAGCGTCCAGCTCTTGAAGGAACTCAGTCGGATTTTCCACTTTAATATGTGCTCCCGCCGCCACGTTGTGTCCGCCGCCGAAGCCAGAGTACTTCTTTGAGATAGTGGAAAGGGCTTCTCCCAGGTTGACTCCTGCCTTCAGTAGCTTCGCAGGAGCCCGGGCTGACAGTTTGATTCCGCCCTCACTCGATCTTGTGAGGACTATAATCGCGTTGTCCTGTGACAGATTACCTGCCGACGAGATTATTGAAGAAAAGGCCCCTGTCATACTATCTTGTATATGATCCTCACCGCGAATTACCCAGATCAGTTTAAACTTCTGAACTGCATTCGGCGTGTTGGTCAACCATTCCATGTAACCCGCGAGTGTCTTCCGGTAGTTTGCCACGACCTCGTTGGCCTCCTGGAGAGCCGTCTTTCGATCCCCTAACCCAACGCTGATTCCTATCGATGGATTATCGGTGCGGCCACACGCGTTCAACATCGCAGAATACTCCCTCGCGTCACGCGTTGGGCTTCCAGGGGGCTCATTAATCAGAGTATAAACTGTTCCAATCAGGTCCTTGACGACGCTTGTTTGAAAATTGATCGAGACGAGATAGCCGATTATAGCATCTAGAATCTTCTTCTTCTCATCCTGCGTTAGGTCGGCGACCGTTCTGAATCGATCTCCCTCTTTGACGGGGATACCACTGTTTGATAGCAGAGTTAGACAATTATCTTCTCGACCGCTTAGATTGGGCAAGTAGGGAGTGGTAGTATAGGCTAAGGCTCTATGGATTGGGCGTGTTTCCCGACCATATAGCACAAGATCTTGCTCAACGCGAACCGTTTCAGACGTGATGGCGTCTTCCACAAGGAGCTCGTTAAGCCCAATTAGGGCCCGTTTT
>CAZAGP010000172.1:0-3874 GCA_964484575.1 uncultured Candidatus Bathyarchaeia archaeon
AGGTTCCTTCGTACCTCTTGTACCAGCTCATGATCGTTTATGTTCAGCTTCTGGAGGTCGTTTCGTCTAACTATTGTTACTTGTTTGCGTTCGACATCTCGTGGTCCAGCTTCGATGCGGAGGGGGATGCCTTTCAGTTCCCATTCATTGAACTTCCAGCCTGGTGTATACTGTTCTCGATCGTCTAGGTGCACCCTGAAGCCAGAGTTCTTGAGTGTTTCAGTGACGTGGCTTATCTTCTCGTTGATACCTTGCTTGTTCCTATCCTTGAAATGAATCGGAACGATCACAATTTGTATGGGCGCGATCTGTGGCGGAACGACTAATCCTCTATCGTCTCCATGTAGCATGATGAGAGCACTGAGAAGGCGCCATGAGACTCCCCACGACGTTGTCCAAGCATAATGTGATTGTTCGTCCTTGCCCAGATATTTTATTTCGAAAGGTTTTGAGAAGTTCTGGCCAAGGTTATGTGATGTTCCCATTTGTATGGCTCTTCCATCTGGCATCATGGCCTCCAAAGTTGTAGTGTACATTGCTCCAACAAACTTCTCGCGTTCACTCTTGTAACCTGTCAGGACAGGGACCGCGAGTTGTTGTTCAATAAGGTCTCTATAAAACCCAAGGATCATCATCACTTCTTGATCTGCATCTTCCTTAGTGGCATGGACAGTATGCCCTTCCTGCCAGAGGAATTCCGTCGTTCTAAGGAATGGGCGGGTAGCAGTTATCTCTGCTCGGAGCACCGAGTTCCAAACGTTGATGAGGAGAGGGAGGTCTCTCCAACTTCGAACCCATTTCGAATAAGCGTCGTTAATTATGGTTTCAGATGTGGGTCTGATGGCGAGACGTTCTGAGAGCTTGTTTTCGCCTGCGTGAGTGACCCAGAAGACTTCAGGAGTGAATCCTGTAAAATGCTCAGCTTCTTTCTTAAGAAAGCTTTCCGGGATCAAGAGCGGAAAATAGGCGTTTGAATGGCCGGATGCTTTGAGTCGGCTGTCAAGATACTCCTTAATGCTTTCCCAGATTGAGTAGCCGTAAGGTCGGAGTACGATGAATCCTTTTACAGGTGAGTAGTCAGCTAGTTCGGCCTTTGTCACGACCTGTGTGTACCATTCAGATAGATCTTCAGTCTTCTTAGTAGTTATACCGATTTCCTTGCTCATAATATCCACCAGTCATTGAGGAAACACGGGGGAGACGCTTCAAGCATTTTGAGTCCGTGGAAGTGCAACACCGCTCAAGCTTGGTTCCTCAATTCCGGCGACAGATGTGTTGGATATTTAGCGTTTGCTAGTCCGGCCGATTCTTAGGTGACTGCCTTACGTAGCTGGTTATCTAGGATTATTGTGCGAGGCCGAAGGCAAGACTGGGTATGCTAGGTGAGTGATTTGAAGAGTGGACTAACGTCTCTGTCGTAGAGGTCCTGCTTAGTGAGCGGCACCTCGTTGAAGGACGGCATTCGATTGCCAATCAGGTCTTCGAATGTTGGTTGCTCGCATCGGTAGAATGTTCCGATCGGTATTCGGTCGCCCCATTCGAATGATCGGATTATTGCTTGACCTTTCTTGTCGTTCACTTCGTTCTCGTCGTTAGGGTTCTTGACCAGTCCGTCGTATCCAGATTCCTCTATCTTGTAAAGCCGAGGCATCTTCGTCTCGAGGTCCGCACCCGCGTACCATTCTTTTGTGTTGATGTCATTGTACGTTGGGCAGGTTTGGAGTACATCGACAAGGGCGCTTCCTCTGTGTAGAATGGCAGATTTGATTGTCTCTTTGAGGTGGCGGACGTCGAGGGCATAACTTCGTGCTACGAATGTGTAGCCCGCGGTTACTGCTGTGGCTAGAGGGTTTATGCCTTCAACGATCGATGGAAAGGCCATTGACTTGGTTCTCAGGCCTTTGGGTAAAGTGGGTGAAGCTTGGCCTTTTGTGAGTCCGTACACGCCATTATCATGCACTACGTATGTGAAGTCTAGGTTTCGTCTTCCTGCACCGACGAAGTGTCCTGCTCCTATTCCGAAGCCGTCTCCATCTCCACCTACAGCCACTACGGTTAGTGAAGTGTTTGCTAGTTTTGCTCCGGTAGCAATCGGCAGCGACCGGCCATGTAGAGTGTGAAAGCCGTAAGTGTTTACGAAATGTGGGGTCTTGCCTGAGCATCCTATTCCCGAGAAGATGGCTACGTTGTGTGGTTCGAGTTTGAGTTCAAAGAGAGCCATCTGAACGGCGTTTAGTATGCCGAAATCTCCGCAACCTGGGCACCAATCGTTGTGAACCTTTGTTCTGTAATCCTTGAGTTCAAGCATGTGCCATCACCACCTCTCTTGAGCCATTCTTTATCGTTTCCTTAACCCCTTCGAACACTTCATTCTGAGAGAACGGGCGTCCGTTATACTTCAGGACACGGTAATCCATCGGGATTCCTGTGTGTTCACGAATCAAGGCTCCTAGTTGCCCAGCGTAATTGCCCTCTACCAGCACTTTCCTATTGGCGTTCGAAAGGCATCTTGTAACGAGACTTGTTGGGAATGGACTCATGTATCGTATTTGAAGGAAATTACATCTGACTCCGTCAGCTTCAAGATCTTGCATCGCGTCCAGAATTGCGCCTTTAGTTGAGCCCCATCCAACTAACGTGATGTCGGCTTTCGTTGGGCCAAAGAAGTTGGCTTTCTTCTCGTCGGGAATTAATTCGTTTGCGAGTTCCAGTTTCTTCATCCGCTTCTGCATCATTCGTATCCTGTTCTCGGAATTTTCTGTTATGTGCCCGAACTCGTCATGTTCGTCACCAGTGGTGTGAAATATTCCTCCTGCCATTCCGGGTATCGATCTGGGAGATATGCCGGTCGGTGTGAACGCATAGCGCTTGAACGTTGGCGAGTTTTGTTCTTTGGCTAATTCTGATTCGTTTACGATTTGGCCACGGTCTATCTTCAGGTTGCTGGATTCGAAAACAGGCATGGTCCTGTAGGTTGAGGCTAGAAACTTGTCTGCAATGACGATAACAGGCATCTGGAATCGGTCTGCATAGTTGAAAGCGTCGAAGGTGTCATAGAAGCATTCGCTTGCGTCGCCGGGAGCGATAGCCATTCGTGGGACGTCTCCATGAGCAGCGTGCAGGACGAATTGCAGATCACCTTGTTCGGTCCTAGTAGGTAGACCTGTTGACGGTCCTGCTCGTTGGTACAAGATTATGACGGGACCTGGGGCCTCTGTGTGACTCGCCCATCCTAGACCTTCCGCCATTAAGCAGAATCCCGGACCCGAAGTGGAAGTTGATGCGCGTACCCCTGCATGTGCGGCCCCCGCGGCCATTAGGATCGCTGAAATTTCGTCCTCCGCTTGAACCACAACGATCTTGTAATCTCTCTCGTGATGTTCAAGATATTCACTTTCATCGGTTGCTGGCGTGATCGGATAGTACGTCTGGACTGCGCATCCGGCTTTGAACTTCGCTATGCCCACCGCTTGCACGCCGCGGATTAGCATTTGCTTCTCGTCGGAATGTACAGGATGTAATTTGTACGCGAAGTTGTCCCCGAAATGGGTCTTGACGTATTCATATCCGTGTCTTGCAGCCTTAACGTTAAATTCTCCGAGCGCGGCCTTTCTTCCAGTAAATCCTTCCTTAATTGCCTCAGCAACTTGATTGAAGTCATAGTCAACGAGCGCCATTGAAGCGCCAAACGCAACTGTGTTCGTCATGACTTGGAACTTGCTTAGCTCTTTTTCATGTCCCGCTTCCTTTAACGCTCCTAGTAGGAGGTCGACGTAAGGCACCGGATAGAGGTTCACGTCGGGGCGTCCAAAGTCTTCAGGTTTCAGTTTCAGAGCGGAGTCGTATACGATTGCGCCGCCGGGGCTAACTTCGT
>CAZAGP010000173.1:0-3297 GCA_964484575.1 uncultured Candidatus Bathyarchaeia archaeon
GGTGGCTCTCCAAGAAAGCTGACTAAGTTACGTTTGATCTTGCCGAAATCTAAAACTTGTAATATTGAAATTATTTCGGTCGGTAACGAACTCTTATTGGGGAATACTGTAAACACTAACGCGTCATGGATTGCTGCCCGGTCCACAAGCGAAGGCGCAACCGTGACTCGAATCACCACAGTCGGCGATCAACTAGTTGAAATCGTGAAAGCAATCCGGGAATCACTCAGAAGGAACCCGGACTACGTCATCACAACCGGCGGAATCGGCCCAACATTCGACGATATGACGATCAAGGCAGTTGCCAAAGCGGTCGGGCGAAAACTAAGAGTTGACCCAACGGCGTTAGCAATGGTTAAGCGACATTACTCCAACAAGTTCCCGAGACCGGTAAAGATCACAAGGGCCCGACTCAAAATGGCCACACTACCCGTCAACGGAATTGCGATAAGCAACCCTGTGGGAACGGCTCCTGCTGTGCTAATTAAGAAAAAACAAACTTCAATTTTCTGCCTCCCCGGCGTGCCACCCGAGGCACGTGCAATCTTCAGAAAAACCATCGCTCCTCAGATTCGACTCAGAACCGGAAGCAAGTTCGTTGAGCGATGGGTCAGAGTCCTAGGGGTAATGGAATCGACACTCGCACCTCTCATCGATCAAGCAATGAAACGTTGGCCGAACGTGTACATCAAGTCGCATCCGAGAGGATTCGAAGGGGAACGCATCCCCCACATCGACCTTCACTTTTCGAACCTATCATCAAACTCTAAGCGAACCGACCGTGAAGTTGAAGGCTCAATTGATTTCATGACCATGAAGCTACGCGGCTTAAATGCTAGAATTATCATGTCACCGTAGGACCAGAATGTCACATTTTGTTTTCATGGTTGGAATGGCTGGAACAGGCAAATCGGCCTTAACCGGCGCATACGTTGAATGGCTTAGAGCCCAGGATCAGGACGTCTTAACGTTAAACCTTGACCCAGGCGCAACCAGTCTACCGTACAATCCGGACATAGATGCAAGAAACTATGTCAACATCCAACAGCTCATGCTAGACTACAGCCTTGGACCTAACGGGGCGCTAATAATGGCCTCTGACCTGCTAGCGGACCATTTGGAGGAAATGCGAAAGGAGATAGAGGAAGCCAACCCTGACCTGATAGTTGCCGACACGCCAGGACAGATTGAATTATTCGCCTTCCGAGAAGGAGGCCGATTCATCGCCAACAACCTACCTGACGATAATTGCGCACTCATCTACCTCATGGATTCCCCTTTCACCAGGTCACCACTCAACTTCATCTCAAACCTCTACCTAGCCGTCGCAATATATAGCCGGGTGATGAAGCCGCAGATCTACGCGCTCTCAAAGAGCGACCTAATCTCAGACGAGGATACTGAATCCATAGTAACATGGGCTACTGAGCCGGAGACGTTCGATCAAGCACTTCTAACCGTTAACGAGCAGAATATGTCCCTCATCACGAGAAGCCTAGCCGACGCAGTATATAGCACGGGGCTCGTAACTGAGCCCATCCCCGTCTCAGCCAAAGACAATTCAGGACTCCTAGAATTGCACGCAGCCGTCACCCGCATTATCACAGCCGGCCAGGAACCAACCGAATGAGCCTGCAATACATGCGCAAGGCATTAATTAGGGTCCACGTAAACTCTGCACACTCTCAAATCGCGGATTAGCTTTGATAAACAGTAAGCTCCCAATTATTGGCTTGCTCTCGGAGAATGCGCTGAATCAGGCACAGGCACATCTCAACGAGCAAAACCCCATAGGCCTCTCAACTGGCATTCTACCAGGCAAGTTTGACCTAGGAGCGTTATCCTCAGGTCAGTTAATCACAGGCAAATTTGGTGTGTATGCCCCTAATACAATCGAGCATACAAGCAAGAAAACCGAAAGATTGTAGAGAGCATGGAATCGAACACTGTAACTGAAAGCTCCCCCGACCTCCTATACCGCGAACTAGAAAACCTCAGAATCACCACGTCAAGCACAAAACGAGAGATCACCGAGCTGAGGAAGGGAATAGAAACCACGGTGAAGGACCGGGATCAGCTGAATGACGAAGTTAAGACGATCGCTGACGAAATCAAAGGCCTCAGATCCCAAAGAGACTCATTGAACGCGAAAGTAAAGGAGCTGAAACTGAAACGCGACGAGCTGAGAATCGCCGCAACTAAGAAACGGACAACACTCTCCCAACTACTTGAACAAGCCCAGCATGCCTCCGAGAAAGTGCAAGGGAACATGTCGGACTTGATGAAGCAGATAACCCGGTTAGAATGGCAGATACAAACAAGCTCGCTCTCACCCAAAACTGAGCGGAGCATAATTGGAAGAATCGCGGAGCTTGAAGTTCACCTTGCTAAGCACAAAGAACTGAAAAACGTCAAAGACAGACTGCTAAAGTTAAGAGTTGAAGTCGGAGCACTTCGAATCCAAGCACAATCAACCCACGAGGAATTAACCCACCTAGCAGAGGAAAGCGAAAAAGTCCACAACGAAATGCAGGAGAAAGTTCGAATCCTAAGTGAGAAGAAGAAAGAGGCGGACGCGAAACACACCGCGTTCCTAGAAAAAAGTAAACAGCGAATGGAGAAGATAGTGTCACTGAAAACTAACATCGCCAGAATAGATGAAATCCGCACCCAAATCGGCGACATCAAAACCTCCACTCGAGCCGACAAAGCGGAGAGAGTGAAATCGAAATATCGCGAAGCAGCAGAAGAGAAGATGAGAACGGGCGGCAAACTTTCCTTCGAAGAATTTCAAGCATTAATGGCAGACAGTGGGACTGAAGGAGAAGAAGAGTAACGGCCGGCGAAGCGAAGGATAATGCCGAGGCTTGCAATTATCGGCGGTAGCGGATTAGAAGGAATTCTAAAAGGCTCAGAACCTGTACGCATAGGTACCCCGTACGGCGCTGCTCCACCAATAACCGTGGGAAAGGCTGGGAACGAAGAAGTCGCCTTCCTACCCAGACATGGACCTAAACATGATCTTCCCCCGCATAAGGTGAACTACCGCGGCAACCTGTACGCCCTCAAGAGACTAGGCGTAGAACGAGTAATCGCAACCAACGCGGTTGGAAGCATAAACTCCGAGTACACGCCAGGAGACCTAGCAATCCCAGAAGACATCATCGACATGACGAAAACGAGACACGCAACCTTCTTCGACGGAATCCCCGTAACGCACGTCGACCTCTCCCAACCATACTGCCCAGAAATTCGCGCAACCCTAATGGAATCAGCCAAACAAGTGAACGTGAAGAC